>NZ_NQMR01000207.1 GCF_002276045.1 Pseudoalteromonas sp. NBT06-2
TAACGTTTAGATGGCCAAATTTTATGGGTGTCTATAGTTGTTAACCCTAACATATTAATATTTCATCATAAAATAAACATCAAATAATCTGAGGTAAAATTGATCTGTTTCAATACCACCTAATATAGCTATTTATTGTTCAACTTTTAATAAAAAGCCCTATAGTTATATAGGGCTATTTCATATTTTGCTCCCAAAGAAGCTAAACCTTCGGGCAACTAGCCACGTAGGGGGGGGGAATAAAAGTGTTCCACCCCTTTGATATGAAGCCCTAATGAATACCTGATGTGTCCCATTCTTTTAACTTGGCAACAATCAATAATTCTAATTCATAGGTCGATGAAAAATATTTTGCACTTGTTGTATATTGAAAAACAACATCTTTATAACTAGATTTAGCATTACATTTAACGTTACTCAGGTCTTTTTTTTCATCTTCAAGTGGACCCACCGTACAGCTTCCTATCCATGGACTAGATTCATCAATAATGCCAGAGTCAGTTTTGACGTAATGCCATATTTTAGGGTGACCAGATTTAGAATATACTCGATAAAAATCTAGAGTAGGATCTTTTGATACGACTCGATTTTTATACAACCCTTTTCCTGTTAGAGCATCCTTCGCGTCCTGAGAAACGTTCATATTTCCTGAGCTACCAATAAGTATTATTACATTTTCCATGAGTGACTGACCTATACTATCTCCAATCCCAATTTCCATTAAGGGAACTTTTAGGGATATTTCATCAGTTTTTTCATCCAAGCCATCTTCAGAAACTACAGATTTTGGCAAATTGCCAATGATCACCTTTTTAGGTATTTGAAGTGATGTATCTGTAAATTGAACAAAAACATTTTCCATATTAGTCTGCCCTGAATTATCACACCCGTTCGCTAATGTAACGACACATAAAAGCCCCGCTACTTTAATTACATTTCGCATATATTTCATCATTGGTCACATCCATTACACCACATATTACTATAACTGTTTGCGTCAAACATTACTGGAGACCACCCGGTTGCATTTGGAACATATACACCAGGTATTGAATGCGTACCTCCAAAAATATGAGCAGGTATTCCGTGATTTGCAAATACAGCATGATGATAATCAGCTACCTGTTGAGGATTAAGTAAGTTACTTATACCTGACGTATCTCCCATCACAGCCTGCGCGTGAGCAAGTGCTAGTTCTGCCCCTATTTGTTCCATTGATATACTTAAGTCGTTGCCCTGAATATAACCTTCTAGGTCTGACCAAGTATGGGCAGCAGCTAGCTTTTCGACTGTGCTAGCTCCCACATAATCGGCATCTCCCCATCCTGTCAGAGCTGTTTTTGCAACAGGATCTCCATCATCATATCTAGAACGCCAAAACTCTTTGTATTTACCATTTTTGGCTAATGCCATTTGGTCTTCAGTAATTGGCGAACCTTTTCTCGGATGCATTTCTTCATTAAATGCCCGTGAAAAAGCTCCAGTTACAGCTCCATTTGCAAATTTACCGCCAGTTATTTCAGAAACAGTTCCCCCAACTACTGCTGACGCAACAATTCTACCCACTTTGGTTGAGATACCATCGATGGTTCCACCCATTGCTTGGCTAACTCCAGCACTTGCAAATCCATGTCCGAATTTTCCGCCATTGAGCACACTGCTAATCCCCCCAGCCATTCCATGCGCCATAACCTTAGCGAACTTCATACCTGACGATAAAACTCCGCCTGCGGCTTTGGAAACTCCTTGAAAATGTGTTCCTATTTGATTAAACATTCCAGCAGCGAATGCTCCAACTAAAGCACCTTTCAGTGACCCTGTAGCGATCCCTCCAGCAAAAAAACCTCCAGCCATTGCTTGCCACAAAGGTGCTCCCGCCCCACCAGTCATAATTGTTATCGCGATAGCTACAAATGGTGCAAATTTTCCAAGAGCCTTATTTAATCCTTTAAATAACTTATTAAAGAAATAACCACTAGGATCAGTCATAGACATAGGATTGTTCAAGACATAACTATAACGATTGTAACTCTGACTATTTTTCGGTGCCTGAATATGCGGATCAGCCTGCAAAAACCTACCCAACGTTGGATCGTAAATCCGACCGTTCATATGAACAATGCCTAAATCAGATAACTCTTTATGACCGGTAAATCCTTTGCTTTCAGCTGGACTTTGTTGTTTTAGCATGCTCAATAGAGAGCCCGAAGTATAAAATCGACTTTGTTTACCCCAAGCATCATAACGTACATGTTGCACTATTCGTCCAGCTTGATCTGTAATGCTGGTCGTAGAGCCTAAATGGTCTTTATGGATATATAATGTTTCATATGTCACGCCAGTATCGCGTTCTGTAATAATGGCATTACCGACATAAAACTTATGTTCTTTATTGGTTGGTGTAATGACGCGTTCGTATAAACCTTTTACATATAAAGTACTTGTAATTCCTGTGCTACGTACATCTGTACGACGATACATATCACGGGCATAACCATACTCCATCGTGGTTTTAATACTCCCTTTGGTTATTTCATATGGTTTATCGTAAGAAGTATATTTAAACTGGCGGCTGCCGTCTGATTCAACATTACCGCGATTATCATAACTTAATACTTTAGCGCCGACTTTATGTAAGCGGTTACTATTGCTGAAATAACGATAAGTACCGCTATTGCCTTTTTTAGTTAAATTGCCAAAGGCATCATAACTATAGTCTTCAGTGACATACCCTGAGGTACAGGCTGTTTTACCAGCATAGATACGCGTATAATCTAAGCGGTTTAATCCATCATAAGCAAACTTTTCACAATAATTTTGATTGCTACTCATACCAAAGTTATGCGAGCGTTCAAGTAAATTACCTAAATCATCAAACTTATAATTTTGTGCAACGTTAATATAGTTGCCTTTAACACCTATTGAGTCAATAAATCCAGTTTCTGCATCATAGCTTTTATTTTCAGTGACATTATTACCATATTTAACCGATGTCACTTTACCTGAGGCATTAATTTCTTTTACTTGCGAATATACGTACCCGGTATCTGCATTAACTAGGCTAATAGGTTGGCTAAATTCATTATAGTTTTGCTTGACTGCAAAGCCTTTAGCTGGATATTGGGTATATTTAACTCGATTAAAGGCATCATAATGTAATGCGGTGGTAAATGATTCACCGTCGATAGTTGTTTTGGTTTCGCCTACTTGTAAATTATCGCGATAGCTAAATTCATCTTGGTAGTTGGCATTGGATAAATTACTACACTGACTGTGTGATTGTCCGGAGCCTTTTTTATATCCCACTTTGGTTAATTTACCAGCAAGTTCATTACCTTGATTTCGTGCTGCATAAGCCCAACAAGTTAAACCGTCAGTATCGAGGCGTGATAATTTACGGCCAAAACTATCAAATTTAAAGCTTGTAGTTTGGTTATCACTATTAGTCTGTTGATAAAGTTCGCCATGGCTATTATACCAATATTGCCAAGTGCCTTTATCAGCATCAGCCATACTTGTTTTACGACCTAGACTATCTATATTATTAGTGACTTGCGTGCGTCCATTTACGATTGCTTTTAGCAGATCATTATTGGCATTATATTGGTAAGTTAAATTAGTCGTCGCTATCGAGTCATCAAAATTGATAACTTTGCTTAATTGACCTATATAGTTTTTTGTTTCAACTACTTTATTAGCAATGCTGCCGGCATCATAACTGAGAGTGGTGGTGGTACTATGGTCAAACTCACGTACAACTTTACCTCGAGGGCGTTCTTCTTGGTAAACTCTACCTAACCTATCATAAGCGTAGGTTGTGATATCACTCCCCGCAACGTTAACACCGGATGTGCTTACTGTATAGGGCTTACCTTGTAGATCATAAGTTTGTTCTTGTACAAACCAACCACCGCCAAAATCGGATGCGCGCTGTACTTTTGTAATAAGTGTGCGGCCCCATTTATCAAGATAAACTTGTTTTTCTGGTGCGCCACTAGATACCGTGATTATTTTAATAAAAGCACCGGGTATATTACAGCTGCCATTACAAAAGCTCTTAAAGGTTTTTTGTTCTAAGGTCGGCATATTCCCCGCAGTTTTAGTTAAAGATGCTGTTGCTTGACCAAAAATATCGAATGAGGTTTCTTTTTTTGCACCGTGTTGTGAGGTGACTACTGTTTTTGTGATACGTCCTTTAGGGCTAGTGCCATTATTACCAGCACTACCAGTGTACTGCGTCATTGTTTGATAATTACTGTCACCATTAATGGTTTGACTAATAGGCAAACGACCTCTGCTATCAAATACTGTGCTACTTGAGCGGGTATTTATTGAGTTGGTTGCATTTGTTGCTACAAATGACTTGCCCGTTTTATTACCCCAATCATCATAACTATGAGTTGTTTTACCTAACTCATTGCTTTCAGTGTTAAGTAAGCCATTACTGAGGTAAGTGAAGTTGGCTGTTCGTATAATATTATTCGCGCTATTATCACTTACAGCAGCTTTTACACCGTTATTAAGTTGGTATTTAGTCACAGTTGATTTTGATAATCGCCCTAAAACTTTTGTTGCTGCACTGTTGCCATAAATGTTAGAGGTTGTGGTGACATGTTTATCATTTGAATTTTCTGCATTGGTTACTGTAACTGAGGCGCTGGTTAAATTACCGTAACTACTTTGGTAATTTGTGGTCGCTGTGGTATTTAACTGTTTTGATTCAGATAAAGTTTTATTTAAGGTATATGCTTTTTCGTCTGATTTGTGTAAATAAACTTGTATAGCACCATTGATACTTTTTTGATGTTTCCAGGTGTTTTTAGCAAAACTCATTAATTTTTGATTATTACCAACACCTAATGTTTGCGTTGTGGATTTAGGCATACCGGTGTAAGGCGCTAATTGATGGTAAGTGGTTTCTGTCGTAACACAAGCATTATAATCAGTGGTGCTTTTTTCTTCATAACGATAAATCGGCTCGCCTTCAGAATCTTTACCCATAAAAATACGTTCAAGCGCAGTGCTGGTAGGACAGGTTTGTGGATCAATTGTTCTGATACGCTCAAACCCTAAATTACCATGACCATTTTTATGGATCAGTAACCCGCCATATTGGTATATGACAGATGCAGTAGTGCTGTCGGTGACATCACTACTGACTCGAGAAACCACAAAAACACCAGCTTTGGGGGAAAAGTAGTCTTTATGTAAGTTACCATCACTATCAAAAGCTTGTGTTGATTCAGTGTCTAAATAGGTTTTCACTAGATCATGTCTGAAATTATCATATTTACTGGTTATATTGGCATAGTTAATAAAGTTTTTAACGCCATAGCCATTATCAAATTGACTGATCACATCATAAAGCTTATTGGCTCCACGGCCGTATTTTACCGTCCATTTACTATCTTTACCTTGCAACAAATCCATTTTGCCATCGCCATTTACATCACCAAACTGCATCATGGCATCTTTTGTAAACGACATAGTGCCGCGCTTTTGAAATGTTACAACGCTGGGGTCGTCTATTAATGGTTTTGCAAAATAACTGGTCCAGCTATTTTTTGTTGTGTTTGAAATAAGTAAGTCTGTTCTACCATCTGCTGATACATCCATATAATATGAATTATCGTCTTGGTCGCTATTGACTATTATGTTTGAATTAGTTGACCATTTTGCCGTTTTTCTATCAAGTAAGGTTTTACCATTTGATAAGCGATATACCAATGTATCGCCATTTCGCCATAAAATATCGCTTAAACCATCACCATTTAGGTCTACAATTCTAGGGTTGTTAAACGCATTTCCAGAATAAGTTGTAAGCGGTTTTGACCAATCTTTAGCACTGTATAAATACCATGCATTATCATAAGAAGTACTACATTGCCTGTTGGTCCTTTGAATTGTAACAGCTGATGTGCTTTGTAAATTTACTGCCTGAATTTGACCATCTGTTTTACATGTCTTAATTGTTGTACTTCGGCCAATTAATAATTCTGTTTTTCCATCGCCATCTACATCAAAAAATGCAGAGTGAGCGAATCCAGCTGTTTTATCGTATTGCGTTTTACCATTGTTGATTTTATTTGTGACAGTTGTTTCGTCACGACCTAAGTCTATGTTGTTTTGATATCCAGGAATGCTAACGAGTTGTTTTTCAGCTGAAAAATTACCATTCGATAAGTTTTCATACCAATGGATCACTAAACTGCTACTGCTTTTGCTAAAAACAATATCTAAATCAGCATCGCCATCGATATCCATTATTCGAATACGACCTTCAAGCCCATGTGCCTGTTTACCAAGTGAAGAGGTATTAGTTTGGTAAGTATAAGTACGGCATGGATCAAGTTCAGGTTCGATTATTTCATCCCTAGGGTTATTCGAAGGGCATGATGTTGATGTGACTTTTTTTGATTTATGAGTAAGAGCATACCAGCTTGAGTCTTTATCTTTTGCGACTAATAAATCTTGTACCCCATCACCATTGTAATCAAGTATTTGTGCATATTCAGCTTTGTTATCGAGTGAAGTATTAGATGTGATTACTTGTTCAGTTGTATAATTAGGACCATATTTTACACGCCAACCACTTTTTGGGTATACGATATCTGTAAAACCATCGCCATTAAAATCAAAAATTTGGGCTTTTGAATAATTACTGACTGAAATTGTTTTTGCATTATACTCTTCAAATGCTTTAAAAGAATCTGTAGTTGGGACTTGATAACATTCTTTGATTGGAGGGCCAGAGCCAATATCTTCATAAGTACATTCTTCCCTAGTACCAGATGTAATCGCAGGTGCTTTTTGCCAGTCAAAGCTTAAAGATTTAAGATTTTTGTTATTTACTGATTCTGTTATGGTTTGTAAATAATTTTTTTCTTCCAAAAAATCTGACTCTAAGTAGCTTAATGCATATTTTCGATGCTCAACATTGTCAACTTTCACTTCAATTGAAGTTAATAATTTAGTAGAAGCGACTGGTGAACCATATTGCCAACCTACTTTTATTTTTTTATTTTCTTTATAATTAAATTTAACTTGAGCATATGCTGATAATGATTTTTTGGTGTTTCCTGTATAGTTTATTGTTGTTAAGTAATTTTCACCAGTGCTGCGTTTAGTGTCATAAACATAATAAAAATAGTTATATTTAACATCCTGCACTGCTTTAAGTAACCAGGATTTTGGTACAGCTGTAGTAGAAGGTTGTAATAATAAAGCATCACTCATGTAGCTATTTGAATAGGGAGCATTTTGTGGAATAGCATAAGCTGAGTTAAATGGAACTTGTGTTAATGAAGTCCCTGATGTAATTGCTTTATGATCGCCATAGTAATGTATTTCTCCAGATTTGGTTTCAACAGTAAAAGCACTTAAAACCCCATTTTTATAATGAGGTTTAATTTTATTAAAGCTGTCTTTGGTTGTCACATAGCTGGCGTTACTAGCCCAATAAGCGGAATCGGTATCTTTAAAGTTTTTTATTTCTTTGTTAAGTGAGTCAAAGGTATCTGAGGTGCCCGCTGCATTGGTTAGTGAACGAGAGCTTTTTGATAAAACGAGTCTTTGACCATCTAAGCATAATCGATCGTTATTACTGAATGTTATACCATCTTGTATATCATCATATAATTTGTTTTTTGGACAGCGAGAGATCCCTGAGGCAGCACTTAAATTCCAGCCCCTGCCCATTAAACCATCGCCACCTTGAGATGTGTAACTAAGTGATACTTGGGGCTGCACTCCAGCAGTACCTGCTGGAATGTTAATAGGTACATTATATGTTGCAGCACCCATTTCTGATACTTTAAACTGTGCTGTAGTGGCGCCTATGTAATCTGTTTTACTACTACTAGGAGTGACACTTCTAGTGCCAAATACGTTTTCCACTTCGACTTTATTACTGTTAGCTGTATCAGAACAAGTTAGTTTTCCTGATGTGAATGCGTTTGTATCGCAGCTATTTCCAGACATACAAGCTGAAACTTGATATCTATAATGCCCAGCCGAAGGCATATCATTAATGATAATTTGATTATTGTTAATGGTGACATTTTCAGCAGTTTTGCATTGCCACGCACCGAATGTTCCGGTATCAGTATCCTGTGCTCGAAAGTAATATGCTTGTGTTGCGCCAATATTGCCCACATTTATATGTATATTATTACCAGAAGAATAGGGCGTAGTACTATCAATGCCTATTTTTGGTAAAGGAACAAATGTTGTTATATCTCCTGTACTAATAGGGATCCAGGTTGAACTTGCAAATACGGTTGAAGTGGCGACCGCAAATAACGCGGACACTAATTTTAATTTATTTTTGACAAGGGTCATTACATTTTCCAAGCAATTATTTTACTAAATCATTATAAATTTTATGATGTTAAGTGCGATTAAAACTTTAACATTACCCGGTTGATATAGCATACTGAGTCTGAGCTCTCAAAATTAATGGTTAATGGTTTACCTAATGTTGCAGCTGTTAATGCAACAGATAAAATGTTTGGCATTGCTTCTGCTTTTACACCGTTTTTACCAACAGTTATATAATAATATTTACTACTGTTAGTGCACTGGGTGTTGTGTGTTTTAAATGTTAATACGATAGTACCGTTACTTAAGGGATAGATAGTATTTACTTGTGAAGTGTGCCACGTAGCGCCGGCATTAATTGAAAAACTTATTGTACTTATAAGAAATATTGCAAGTTTAGTTATGTGGTTCATTATTTTTATTTTGTTCCTAAAATTATTTTTATTGATTGTATTACATGCTTTGTTACAAATGAACACCTACACCTAATCTGATGCAAATATATCATAGAAAAACCCCTTCTCTGGATGAAACAACCGAGTAAGTTCCATTTCTTCACCACAATAGGCGCATG
>NZ_NQMR01000208.1 GCF_002276045.1 Pseudoalteromonas sp. NBT06-2
CCTCACCCTACTCGATGTTTGCCATAGAAAATTAGTAATTCCTTTACGTATATTAAAAGATAAAATCAGGATGACACCCTTAAATAAGTCATTAATTTTAATAAAAGTGTTATAATTTTACTCTTAGTTTATCAATTAATGTTTACCAATTTATTGTCTTGACTAACTACAAAATACACATTCAAGTCTACTAAATGGCATCTAACTTTTTTATTTTTATCTTTTAATGTGCAATCAAATATTGTTGATAAAGTAACCTTACGACAACCGCCAAATAATCAAGTTGGATATTATGTAAAGAACTTACTTGAACGCGTATATCTTGAGTCAGGTAAAGTGGTTGAATTTATTAAAGTCCCAGGTGCTAGAGAATTACAAATGGCTGAACAAGGCTTATTAGTAGGTGCTTTAGCAAGACAAGTTGGCATAGAGAAACAAAATAAGACGTTAATTCGTATACCTTTGCCTATTTTTACATTTAAATTGATGCAAGTTTCCAATAGTAAACAATGCGCAGAGTGTAAATTAGAAAATTTAAAATTAATCAATCAGTTATGTTAGAGATGCAGTGATATCTGAAAATTACCTAAAGCAGCTATCTAGATCCGTTAAGCAATTTCCTATCAAAGATAGTTATTCACTTAATCATTTGTTACTAAAAGGAAGGGTAGATAGTGTATTTAAATGGAGGATGAGGTTAAATCTAAAAATCATTTTATTAAAAATAAGCATAGAAAAAAGTTAATTATCACTATTTATCACATAAATATAAATATAAATATTTAAAACAACCTTTATTAAAGACATTAGAAAAACTGAAAAAAGAAAGTGTGATAGAGCAATTAAAATATAAATATCAAATAAATGTAAAAAGGCAAGGTTAATAAATATGTAAAATAAGTAATAGGGTTTATTTTTTATACTGAGGTACTTGAAAATTTAAAGGATTAAATGGCTGGGATACCAGGATTTGAACCTGGGAATGCCGAGATCAAAACCCGGTGCCTTACCGCTTGGCGATATCCCAACTAATTTAATCTTAACTAAAATGGTGCGGAAAGAGAGACTTGAACTCTCACATCTTGCGATACTGGAACCTAAATCCAGCGCGTCTACCAATTCCGCCACTTCCGCATTTATAAGTAAAATATTTTAGTTCATTACACAGAAAAATAAATGGTGGCTACGACGGGATTTGAACCTGTGACCCCATCATTATGAGTGATGTGCTCTAACCAGCTGAGCTACGTAGCCATTTGCTTTATCATCTGTGCGATGCGGGGCGGATTATGCTGATGAATTCGGGAATCGTCAACCTTTTTTTGTAATTAATTAGAGTTTATTATAAATTGATTAATATTTTCTCAAATATTATGATAGACATAATAAATCGATAACCTCTTTAGGTAAATAGTGAACAATAAGGCGAATCACTCACAAGGTGTATTATTATTTAAGTTAAACTCAAAGCAATTATTTGCAATGGGTACACTTAAAGTTAAAGAGTTGGTTAGATATACATCAATGAGTAGATTGCCAAATTCTCACGAGACCATAATAGGAACTTCGACAATTAGAAATCGAACAGTGCCAATCATAGATATGGCCAAAGCTGTTGGCTACAGAGCTATTAGGACAGATGAATTAAAAGATAGTTATATCATTATTACCGATTGTCAGCGAAAAGAAGTGGGGTTTCTTGTTCGTGGCATTGATAAGATAGTTAATTGTAATTGGCGAGACATAAAACCACCTCCAAGTTCTGTGGGAAAGGATGTATTTTTAACAGGTGTCGCTAAAATTGAAAATCAAATTATTCAATTGTTAGATGTAGAATTAGTACTATCCCGTATTTATCCAGATAATACAGCCTGTGGTTTGCCTAGCCTTACTGATATTCAAAGGGAAATGGTGAAACCTTTAAATATTTTAATGGTTGATGATTCACGAGTTGCAAGAAAGCAATTATCTGACGCACTTAATGGTTTAAATATTCCCTATAAAGTGGCATGTAATGGTCATGATGCTTTAGATATTATGAAAGATCATGCACAAACTTCAGAACATGTGCATCTATTAGTCAGTGATATAGAAATGCCAGGGTTAGATGGTTATGAATTATCATTTGAGGTGAAAAACACACCTATTCTTGCCAATGCGTATATTATTTTACATACCTCTTTATCAAGTGAAATGAGCGTGAATCAGGCTCATCAAGTAGGTGCCAATGAAGCTTTAACCAAATTTGATGCCAATGAACTTATAGAAGCAATTTTACGTGGTGCAAAGCATCACTATGAAACTCAAAATAATTTAGAAATCGCTTAATGATAGTAGTATACCCAAGCTACTTCAAGATGCGTTATTGATCTTGAAAAGGGAATAACCATTCTTTGCAATCAATGTCTTACCTAAAGTGTTTCTAATTCCAACTGAATCCTGCATCTTGAAGTAGTTTGGGTATATACATAAATTTTATATTATCAATTATATACCCATGCTACATGGAAATGCATGATTTCAGTAAGTAGAGAAGGGTGCTTAATGAGAGCATATCTTAAAATCTTAAAATCTTAAAATCTTAAAATCTTAAAATCTTAAAATCTTAAAATCTTAAAATCTTAAAATCTTAAAACCGAGAACTGAAATTATTATGGCAACCTAGCTTGTAAGTTACTAAATTATAAAAATGTAAGAAATAATGCCGTTTTTTTGATTTTAAGATTTAAGGTTAATGGTATTATTTGTTTTAAAGGCTTAGAATTAAAAAAAATATTGAAATTTCATTGTGCTTTTTATGTTATTAAATCGAATCTTACTTTTTATATGCTTAGTCTCTTGTTTTATCAGTTATAGGAGTATTTCAGCTCCTGTCAGTGATGGCATGTGTATTTTATTAAAGCATCAAGTAAAACAATTTAGCCATGCAAAACAAAGTAGAAGTTATAGGAAAGCAAAAAGGGCGTACGATAAAGGTTGTTATAGACCAAAAGTTAATAAGTCATCTAAGCAGTCTGTCACTAATACAGCAAAAACTATAAAAGAGAGACCAGCTGAAATTAAACCTCTAAAAGTTCCACCTGTCGAGGCGATAACAGAGGGAGTAAGCCCAGTCGAACTTGTACCTGTTGAAGTTCATCCTATTGAACTAGAAGCTGTTCCTGCAGAGGCTAAAGTATTATCTATCCCTGACGAAGTAAAAAAAATAAATAATAAAGCAAAAATTCTCCCCCCTAATGATAAAACTAGCTTGTTATATGCTTATTTAATGCCATCTATTTTAGTTGTTGTTATTTGTCTACTAGCACTCTTTGTCATTTTTTATATCAAGCCAAGAGTAGGTAAGTTAAAAGAGAATATTAAGTCTATAAAATCAAAATTAGAAAAAAAACAAAATAAAGAAAAGTTAGTAACAAAATCTGTAGCTAAAAAACGTCCAATTGTAAAAAAACGTAAAAAAGATGAGTTAGATAAAGATATTTACAAGTCATTTAAACAGCTAAAATTACGTTTGGAAAACAATAAACTGGTAAAAGTTGAACGTATTACAGTTTCTCCATATGGTATCTTTGTTATCGAATCTCAAAAGCAATCAGGCGGTATATTTGGTGGCTTAAACTCAGTTAAATGGACGAGTAAAGTAGGGGAGAAAGTATTTGAGTTCGATAATCCAATTAAAGATGTAAAACAAAAGTCAGTTGCTTTGGCTCAATTTTTAGAATTGAAAATTGAAATTCAGTTAGTTGTGTTATTTGATGATTCAACAGAATTTAAGGCTCCTATGCCTGCAACTGTGATGAATCGAGGTAAGTTAAATACTTACATTAAAAGTTTTAAGGAACTTGTTTTAAGTGATGGAGATTTTGAAGGTTATTCAAAATTAATACATGAAAAAGTCACTTTGGATTGGAATGAAACTCAAAATCACACTGAATTAGAACCAGAATTAGTAACTCAGATTCAAAACAATATGAATCAAGCTGATCAAGAAAACGGTAAAGAGCATATAGTTCAGGAAACTGCAGCTCAAGAGTCTGTTATTAATGAGTCAACTGCATCTGAACCAAGTCACCATATTCCAACAGAAAATTTTGAAGAATTAAACAAATTTAATAGTGCAAGTGAAAAACAAATTTATTGTAATAAAACACATACTGAAGAAAAATTTACAGATTTACCCACACAAAATGAATTTTTAGCGAGTCTAGAAATGCCTGAACTTTCAAAAGAAGATAATGGACTAGCAGAAGTTAAAGGAATAAAAGTTGAAGTATCATCTGAAAGTGATTCTATATTAGTTGAAATAGAACAAGCTAAAAAAGAAATAGATTCATATATTGATGCACCAACTTCAAAAGTCGAGTCTAATATTGAAACGTTATCAGATTATATTATTGGTGAATTAGATTCTATAATACAAGAAAATAATGAGCCTCATAAAGTTGTAATTCAAAGTGCTGTTGATGACAAAAATATTAATAATGTAGTGAAGGAGGATGAAAAATCACATACAACTAATAAAGACAGCGATCTATTTTCAAACCTGTCTCTAGACCCTACTTGGGCAGCTGATTCTAAAGAAGCAGCAAAAAATCCCACTCTGAATACTTCTGACAAGTCTTTGAAAGTTGAAAATCGATCACGGGGGAGTTCATTATCTGACATGCAATTAGATTCTGATTGGAATGAACAAACTGATAAAAATGACAATGATTAATTTATGCTTTAAGTTAATATTTTCTTGTTCTAACTTTTTGGTATTGAGTTTAAAGGTTAAACTAGATTTTGTAAAACGCAAGCATGACAGGGCACCCAATGCAATAATCAAATGCCTTAATTTTGAATTAAGCTGTTTATTTATCGAAGCACACTTTTAGAAATTCAATTGCCTGCTCTTCTATTGGTGATAATACACCATCAGCTAAAGAAACGCCTTCGGCTAATTTTATAGCTTCTAATTGCAGAGGTTTATCATGAATGTTTTGAGTTCTTTGTAAAATAAAGTTGTTAACTTGATTATGCTCTATTGCATGTTTACACTTAATCGACACTTCATGTAAATATGTGTCGGTAGACATGTTAGAAGTCCAAGTAAGACTTTTTAGCCACTTTTTAGTGAATGCAAGCTCGGTATCATTAATAACACCATCAATTTCGATAAACAGTACAACTAAATCAACTAAAGCCTCTCTTTGCATTTGTTCAACACATACACCCATATCTAAGTAATTGAGTAAGTTTTCAAATTTCATTGTTATTCCTTTTATTTTTAAATCAAATAGATTTATGACAATTTATCGCAATTTGCTTAAATCTTATTAATCAATATTATATCATCTCAGTAAAAGTTAATTTGGTGTAATTTATGATACACAATATAGTCAAAGAATCGGTTTATACTAAAACAATAATTGCATCTATTTTTCAAATACACCACTAAAAGTTTCTTTATATGAAGTTGTAACTACTTACTTTCAGTAAGCAGAGCACAATGAAGTAAAAAAAATACGCTTAAAGACAAAATCATTAAAGTTGAAAAAACGTG
Organism: Pseudoalteromonas sp. NBT06-2; assembly: GCF_002276045.1. Lineage (GTDB taxonomy): Bacteria > Pseudomonadota > Gammaproteobacteria > Enterobacterales > Alteromonadaceae > Pseudoalteromonas. Next base: position 5,546 of record NZ_NQMR01000208.1, read on the forward strand.
TCTGAAAATGTAAAGCAATCAGTAAAATATTAGAAAACAAATTATAAAATTACAATATAAAGCAAATAGAAGAAATAAATGTCATTAAGAGTCTTCAAATATGTGTTATATGGTGCACTTAAAATCAAAGCGCCCTGATATCGATAATGCAGATATAAAAATAAGAGATTAACATCACACAATGGAGTAAATTTAATGCTTAAATGTATAACTGTCTTTTTGGTTCTTATACTAGCAGGATGTTCAGAAGCACCATTAAAATCACTTTCATCTGACAGTAAAATTTTAGCCTTTGGTGATAGCTTAACTTTAGGTAAAGGAGTGACTAGACAATATAATTACCCAAGTGTATTGGCAAACCTTACCGGTTTAACGGTTGTTAATGAAGGCATTTCAGGTGAAACAACTGCTAATGGATTAAAACGATTTGAAAAAAAACTCATTGAACATCAGCCTGATTTAGTGATTTTACTTGAGGGCGGGAATGATTTCTTACGCAATAAATTACATACTAAAACGCAAGAGAATTTAGCTCAAATGATTGAAATAACAAAAAATCTTAATATAGACCTTGTATTGTTAGTAGGGGAAACGGGTTTAAATTAACCGATTAGCTCATAATTAAAGCAAACAGATTTGATCATTTGACTGTTCATTTTGATTGTGGCATATAATGGTCTTTGCTGAATTATTATGAAAGAAACGACTATTAGTAAAGCTTTTGGTGAAATAACCGACCCAAGAATAAATCGACGCCTCCGACATCCTTTAGTTAATATATTGACGATCTCTATCTGTGCAATTATCTGTGGTTGTGATGATTTTCACTCAATTGAAGAGTATGGTAAATCTAAAATTAGCTGGTTTAAAAGTTTTTCCTGATTACCCATAATAAACAGCTACTCTCTTGGTGAAATTAATCTATATTAAATATAGGTGTTAATTGAGGTGATTAATCATGAGTAAAAATCAGATTCAATATCAAAAAGGTTATAGTTTACTTGAACTATTTAAAGACTATGGAACAGAAGAGCAATGTACTAAGCGTTATTTGACTGGAAATGGCCTCAGGGATTCAGTTGCCCTGAATGTGGTGCTACAAGCTACTGTACACTGAAGTCTCGAAAGATTTACCAATGTAATCGTTGCCACCATCAAACGACTGTAACGAGCGGGACAATTTTTGCTAGCACCAAACTCCTTCTAACACGTTGGTTTTTAGCTATGCACCTTATAACACAAGCTAAAACAGGTATTTCTTCTTTATCCTTAAAACGAGAGCTAGGTGTTTCATATAATACGGCTTGGAGCATGAAACAAAAAATAATGCAGGTAATGAAAGAGCGTGATGATAGCCAACCATTATCTGGTACTGTCCAAGTTGATGATGCTTATTACGGTGGAGAACATCGCGGAGGTAAACGAGGGCGAGGCTCTGAAAACAAAACGCCTTTTATTGCCGCTGTGTCGACGAATGAAGAAGGACACCCCATTAAAATGAATTTTACTGTGTTGAAAGGATTTCGTTTAACCGAGATATCAACGTGGTCAAAGAAGCATTTATCTAAAGGGAGTGTGGTTGTTTCTGACGGTTTAGCTTGTTTTAAAGCCGTAACAGAGGCTCAGTGTGAGCACTTTTCTATTGTGACAGGTGGTGGGCCAGAGAGTGTTAATAAAGCACAATTTATTTGGGTGAATACGATGATAGGCAATGTTAAAAACTCTATTGTTGGCACTTATCATGCTATTAAACATAAGCACCTACCTCGTTATTTAGCTGAATTTAGTTATCGCTTTAATCGACGATTCCAGCTAGAGGACATGTTGCCGAGGTTTGCTTATATTGCTTTGCGAACACCGCCTATGCCGAATAAATTATTAAGTATGGCTGAGCTTTATGGGTAATCAGGAAATTTTAATAGGGCATTTCAACGTTTGAATAATATAGCTGGTATAGTCGAAAATATTAAAGAATTAGATTGGGTTAAATTAAACGCATCAAAATAGCTAAGTCTGCTCGCTTTGGCCGAACAAAATATAAAATTAAGAAAAGCCCCAGGGCTGAATTGGGGCTTTGATCTGGGCATTACTTAAGTGTACCCATGCTACTTCGAACCAACAGCATCGAGGGTATATACTTTATACTCTTGATTTGTGTGTTAGTTATGTGCATTTTGTGAAGTTGAGAGGTATTTTTCGTTAATAAATTCAATAAATCGAATTAAAATAACTAATTCTGATTCACTAAAAAGCGCTTAACTGCGCTTTTTTTGTATCACTTTAGCCAGTTCTGCTAGGTTGTAATTCTGCATGCATAAAATTATATAGAAAAATAATTCACAAAATGGAAAGTATTACGTCATTCTTGTTTCAGACGTATGTACTGGGTTTTATTATGATACTTCTAACGTCGGGATACTCAACTTAGTCATATCCGATAAACCAAGTATTGACTAGAAATGAAACTATACAAGGAGTATAACGTGTATATTTTAAAGCTTAAAAATATTTTTAAATCATATTATTTATTCATTTATCAACTTTGGCATCTTGATATTGATGAGTGGGATAGTGAATCTGAGTATTACTGAATTTACATCTTTTTCCACCTAATTACGCGCCTGAAAAAAATCATAGATTATGGGTATCACTTTAGTCAGTAATGCTCGCTTTTACCGAGCAAAATATAAAATTAAGAAAAGCCCCTGTACTCCCCAGTACTGGAGCTTTGATTATGAAAACATAAAATACCCATTCTAGTTAGGAGTAACAGCATGGGTATATACTTTATACTCTTGGTTTGTGTGTTAATTATGTGTATCGTGTGAAGTTGAAGGTGTTTTTCGTAAATAAATTCAATATAAGTGCCCATTATCATAAACGATAATCTTGGTCTTTTTAGAGCCTAATATAGAGCGCACGCTTTGTCTTGCTGTAAAAATAAAGTCTGTATAATCAATTGTATACGAAAATATGCTCCGATATAATGTGCGTATATAAATTACAAAGCGTGCAAGCACACTTTATTTAGTTAAAAATTGTCCATTATATATTTGATTATTAAGCGTTAAATAGTGATTTTTAGGGTGTGGTCTAACCAGAAAATCGTGCACACTTTGCACCTCCGTTTTTGTTGTTATTTTCTTATAAGTCACTAATTTATAATAACTTATTTTTAACTTATATTAAGAGGTCTAACCTGATGAGTGTGCGCGCCTTTTATACAAATGTTAGGTGAAAAGGAGATTTAGCATCTATGGATAATCCATCAA
>NZ_NQMR01000209.1 GCF_002276045.1 Pseudoalteromonas sp. NBT06-2
TTTTGCGTTTTGTCGTTTTAAGTTTAGTAATACCAATTGAACCGACATTCCGCAGCATTTTTAAGAATAAATTTTTGATAGATATTGCCCATGCAATTAATGATAATATCATTCACATTTAATAAGTGATCAGATTTGTCCAACTTCTCAGCCCTATAGATTTAACTATTTCGTTCTTATACGAAATATGGACCCTCTCCGATTGCAAGACAATGTATAACAATTAGTATAAATATGTGATCTAATATTGTTTTTACTAACCAACAATAAAATGATATTGAATACACATAGCCAACAATAATTAAAAGCCCTTTCCAACAAACTAAAAAAATCATCGAATGAGGCTACGTTGATTGGCCATTTCACATTTTAAGTCTGGTAAAAATAGAGCTGGAATTGCCCGAATACTCAATATTAGCAGACTAATTGTTAATACTTGGGTTGCTAATTATCTTAGTAAAGAGATAACTGCTCTTGAGAGTAAAAAGCCTACAGGCAGTCCTAGCTTCCTAAAAGAGCAGGAAAAGAAAGCGTTAAGCATATATATAAAAACTCAAAGCCATTCAGAGGTTGGGGGACGGTTAACAGGTGAGAGTATTCAATCTTATATTAAAACTAATTTAACCATCATAAAGTTACCACCATATTCACTTGAATTGAATCCAATAGAACAAGTATGGAGTTGGTTGAGTCAACATCATTTAGCGAGCAGATGTTTTCAAGGATATGATGACATTCTCAATGCTTGCTCAGATGCATGGAACGCATTTATCAGTGACGTTAAACGAGTGGATTAAGGTGGGGAAAACTTAATGCAGATTGGTATTATTAAGTCGGCCTGTTTGTTTTTTAATATCCAAAGCTCCCTCCCTCCCGGTAAATATGCTGAGACCCACTCATTAACTAAACGACGGCTAACACCTGTTTGATTGGCGACTTTTGTACGATTTTTAGTTTACAAAAATAAAGAAACAATTTGATAGCGTGTTTTAATACACGGATTGTTTGTATATGGAAAGTCTGAAATTTTGAGGTTTCGGCACTAAAAACTCGGATAAAATACTATGTGCTAGACATTTAAATTCAAATTAGATCATAAAATTACTGTGAATGGTATTAGGACAAGACAGATAATAAAAGTAAAAAGCCCAATTTAATGAGTTGGGTTTTTTACATATTGGTGTTTGTTTGATATTTAAAAAAATGATAACCCGTGATTTGTAATTCCTATCTTAATTCATTTGGGATGTTGTGTTGGGCCCATGATAATAATTCAATTCTATTGCGACATTTTGTCTTTCTAAATGCACTATATAAGTGAGTTTTTACAGTATGAGGACTGATATCTAAAGTGTCGGCAATTTCTTTATTTTTACTGCCTGTGCTCATTAAAGAAATGATAGCTCTTTCGCGTTTAGTTAGGCTTACAGGTTCTACCGGGGCATCTGTAAACTTTGCTATTGTTTCTTTATTAAAATGCAATAATCGCGTTAACGCATTACACATGATCTCCCTTCGATACCAAAGTTGGTTTTCAAGTAGCAATCTAATACCTTTCATTAATACATCTGTATTATCGTTGGCATAAAACACGCCTCGTATACCACTTAATAGTGCGCGGTTAGCAAATTCATTATTTAGGCCTATATTGAATAAAACGATATCACACTCAAAAGTAAGTTCAGAAACTTTTTTTTGTAATTTTTCCCATGTATTGTCTTCACCCGTTTCAATAAATAATAAGCGGGTGTTAGTGGGTATATCAGATGTATTTGTGCTGCTTTTGACATCTAACCCTTGTGTTTTTAATAAAGGGGCTAATACATCTAAGCCAATATTATTAATTGGGTTTGATTCTTGTAAAATAAAAGCAGTACTTTTCATGTTTATTATCCTTACCTATTAGATTTTTAGCTTAAAATAGATGTCTAAATTTTAAATTAGTATAATTTTAGCATAGGAATAACACCTTTAGTATTGGTTTTTATTTGAAAAATACTACTTTAGGGTTTCTTTTTCGGCTTTTATTTAAATATATACTTAAATTAATACTTTTGTATTATTAGAGTATGGTGGCCAGCCCATCTCTTTACCTGCAAGCATATGTAAATGAATATGAAAAACTGTTTGACCGCCATCTTCATTACAGTTCATCACCACGCGATAACCTGAGTCAAAAAAACCTTCCTGTTTCGCTAATTTTGCAGCCACCAGGTATAGTTGGCCAATTAGCTCTGTATCTTCTGCCTTTATATCATTGATCGTTGCAATTGCTTTTTTTGGTATAATCAATACATGAAATGGTGCTTGAGGGTTAATATCTTTAAAAGCTAAAGTCAGTTCATCTTCATAAACAATATCAGCAGGGATTTCTCTATTTATTATTTTGGTAAACAATGTTTCTTGAGTCATGGTTTTATTCCTGAGTATTTTATGGCTTAATTATGTCACTTTACTTTCGCTTGTCTATGAATGGATTTGACTTATATGCGTTATTTACTCTTATAATCTCATTCCTGGTTCCTGCTGCTTAAGTTTGGTTTATACCAATACGAATAAATAATTACTCAATTTAACTGAACTATACCCAAACCACTTCAAGATGCAGGATTCAGTTGGAAGTAGAAATACTTTAGGCTAGGCATTGATTGAAGAACATGGTTATTCCCTTTTCAAAATCAATAACGCTGCATAAAGTATTTATAAACCAACCTTACAGGGACTTCTGAGCAAATCATGCTCGTTGTTCCATCTTTTTTTAAGGGAGTAACCATTAATGCAAAGATGCGCCTAGATCATGAATTGCTCAGCAGTCCTGAACCTCACATCTTGAAGTGGCTTGGGTATAAATATTCCAATAACATCCTTGCTTTCAATCCTAATAGCCTGCTATTACTCAATTAAGCTCCTTGTTCTTGAAAATTTATCCTTATTAAAATTTGATCACTCACTTACTCGTATTGGTATTACTTGTGAGATTATTCCATTGCAGGTAAATTCAAAAAATTTAGCATTCATTATTTTTTAAAGTAGATGAGATTGAATTGAAAAAAGAGTTGATAAACTAAAGATTAAAAGTTTTATTTTACCTTGATTATGATGTTCATGAGGTTGTTGAACCAAAACCTTTTGATGGAAGTTTATACAAGGGCAACTGGTACCCTTTCTATTTAAGTTTAATTAAGGCGCTATTATTTAAATAATGCGTCTATAGTACCTTGAGCTAATGGGTGGTAGCCAGAGCGAGCATTTTGATATATTTTATTAGCCCAATCTTTTTTATTATGTTTCACTAATGCTTTATATAGTGGAACAATTAACTTTCTACGACCTATTCCTGTTAAATGTTTATCTAATGCTGGCTGTACTTCTTGATAGCCATTACCCACAGCTAACATAAACCAAGCAAAAGCGATTTCAGCATTAGTTGTTTGTGTTAAGTTAAATGCGGCATCAATTTTTTTCATGCTATTAATTGAAATGTCGCGAGGTAAGTTGTTGATAAAATGAAGCCATTCATGAACTGTCCACTGTTCGCTCCCTAACGAATCCAGCTTTGTCGAGCCATTTAACCAAGCTTGCAGGTTTATATCTACAACTTTAAATACATTAGATGTTGGGTTTGGTGCATCTGCCGGCAGACCAGGTTGATAAATCCATTCGTTCACTTTGTCTGATGATACTATCCCAGGAAATTTATTTATTAAATTTTCATTTAAGTAATCCACAAACTCAGCAGTATTAAGAGATTTAAATGAATAGTTAGCAAAGTATTGTTTTACAAAAACATCAAACTTTTCACGACCAAATTTTTGTTCTAGATAAAGCAAAAATAGCTGTCCTTTAATGTAAGGTACACTCGAAAATGCATCGTCTGGATCGCGACCATTAAGTTTTAAATTTAAAATTGTATCTGCTGCATCAATTTTTTCTAATTGTTCTTTTAAACGAGCTACTTCTAATGACTGCTCCATAATTGCACGATCTTTACCAAAAACCTCTTCCATGATGCGATTTTCAACATAAGAGGTAAAACCTTCATTTAACCACAAATCTTCCCAAGTCGCATTGGTAACCAAATTACCTGACCAAGAGTGCGCAAGTTCGTGAGCAATTAAAGAGACTAAACTTTTATCACCAGCGACAACTGTAGGCGTGATGAAAGATAGCCTTGGGTTTTCCATGCCACCAAATGGAAAACTAGGCGGAAGCATTAATAAATCATAACGACCCCAAGCATACTCCCCATACATCAGGTTAGTCTTATCTATCATAACTTGCGTATCACTGAATTCTGCAATAGAAGCATCTAAGATAGTTGGTTCTGCATAAATAGCAGTTTGGTGTGACATTTCTTTATATTCTAAATTACCTGCACCAATAGCAATTAAGTATGGAGAAATTGCTTGCGGCATATTAAAGCGGTAATCACCGTCTTTAATTTTTACATCTGAATTATCTGCACTCATAACTGCGCGAATGTCTTCAGGTGTTTGGATGCGAGCTGAATACGTCACTCTCATTGAAGGCGTATCTTGAATAGGGATCCAACTACGAGCATGGATAGCTTGAGATTGGCTATACATAAAAGGTTGGGTTTTACTTGCAGTTTGTACTGGTGTTAACCATTGCAAGCCAGAAGCGATTGGTAAGCTGTTATAGTAGATTCTTACCTTTTTTGCTTGGCTATTTAAGTTTATCGTAAGTTTAGAACCTTTAACGCGATCTCTTTTTGCTAGTTTATAACTTGCTTTATGCCAAACACCATTTTGTGTCTTGTACATAATTTTATCAATTTCAAGATCTCGAGTATCAAGAATTAGTTGCTTACTTTTTTGATCCTGCCAACTAAGAGTATGCTCAACAAATCCTTCAAGTGCCTTTTTGTCAAAATTTATATCAAGATCTAAATGAACATGAGTTGTGACAACTTGCTCTAAATTAGCGTAACTATGTTGATCTTGACCTGCTATGGCTGTACCACTTAGGGACAAAGTTGAAGAGAGTGCCATCGCGTAGGCAATGTTATTAAATTTCATGTATAACCCTTGAACGAAAATGTTTATGTTATGTATTTAATCTCTTATATACCATGCTTTATAGTTTACGGTAAGATATTGCTATTATAATTAGCATAAAAAGAGATTTTCTATTGCTACCACTTCAATCACGCCACACTTTTGCTTTACCTGTTATGGCACGAGATATAATTGAAATATCAAAAGCCGAACAATTAACTGAGGTTGATTTTAATATTCCTTTTATGATTCTCGGTGAAGGGAGTAATACAGTTTTTTTAAATGATTATTCTGGTTTAGTTATTTCTATGAGAAATAAGGGAATAGAAAAAACGCAAGATGATGAATTTATATATTTAAATGTAGCGGCAGGTGAGAATTGGCATGAGTTAGTTTGTTCAACATTAGCTGATGGTATATTAGGATTAGAGAACTTAGCATTAATTCCTGGTTCAGTTGGTGCGACACCTGTACAGAATATAGGTGCTTATGGCGTAGAAGTGAAACAGTTAATAGAGTATGTGAAAGGCTATAATATCAATCAAAAGCGCTTTTATACTTTATCTAATGAGCAATGTGAGTTTTCTTATAGAGAATCTATATTTAAAGGCCAGTTAAAGCAAAAGTTTGTAATTACAGAAGTCGGCTTTAAATTTAAAAAATCTTGGCGAGCGGAGTTAAGCTATGGACCATTAAAAAAAATATTACTCACTGGAAATAATAAAGAAGATGCTAAAAAAATTTTTCATCAAGTAGTTGCCATCAGAGAGGAGAAACTTCCCGACCCTAAAAAAATACCTAATGCAGGAAGTTTTTTTAAAAATCCAATAATTTTAGAGCCTAAATTACAAAAAATAATAAAAGAGTACCCAAAAATACCACATTACCCAGTTGGCTTAAATTCTCAGAATATAAAAGCATTTAAATTAGCCGCTGGTTGGTTAATAGAACAAGCTAACTTTAAAGGTTTTAGAATTGCGGGTATAGAGGTAAATCCTAAGCAAGCATTGGTATTATTAAATCATGGTAATAGTACAGGTGAAGATATCACAAACATGATATTGTCTATTCAACAAACTATTAAAGATAAATTTTCTGTTGATCTGGAGCACGAAGTTAGAATTATTGATACTGATGGTGAGTGTAAAATAACCTTGAATCACTCATGTTTTAAAGGATAATTATGAAGGCACCACAAGGTAATAAATTAATGATTTTAAATTATTTAGAGCAAGCGCAGGCGACAAAAGGGAAGTTTATATCGGGTCAAGTTTTAGGTGATAAATTAAATATCAGTCGCGCTGCTGTAGCAAAACATATGCAATCATTACAACAAATGGGTCTAGATATATTTAAAGTATCAGGGAAAGGCTATCGTTTGAGTAATGAACTTGATTTGCTTAACAGCAAACACATATCAGATCATTATTTGGACTTAGCATCTAAAGAAAGTAAATTAGAAGTTCACCCTGTGATTGATTCTACAAATAGTGAATTCATGAGGCGAATACAAAACAATGAACCTCTAAACTCAGGTACTGTTATTGTTGCTCAGATGCAGACTGCAGGCCGTGGGCGAAGAGGGCGTACTTGGCAATCACCTTTTGGTGCTAATTTATATTATAGCTATTATTGGTTATTGGATGATGGACTACAGGCCGCAATGGGATTAAGTATTGTGGTTGGTTTGGCTGTTTATGATACCTTAAAAATACTATATGGTATTGAAGTACAATTAAAATGGCCAAATGACATCTTGGTTAATAATAAAAAATTAGCTGGTGTTTTGGTTGAATTAGATGGGCAACCGCAAGGTCCATGTAAATTAGTTATTGGCATAGGCTTAAATATTAAAATGCCAGAAAACTATAGTGAGCAAATAGATCAGCCATGGACAGATCTTTTCTTATTAAACCCAAATGATGGTATTGATAAAAATAAATTAGTCGCTCAATTAACTCATTGCTTGGAAATAAGATTAGAAGAATATCGTCAAACCGGTTTATTGATCATGCATAAAGAGTGGAATCAGTTACATGCGTTTCAAGACCAGTTAGTGACATTAGCAATTGGAAAACGTAATTGGCAAGGCATTTGTAAAGGGATAGATGCACAAGGTGGTATTAGAATTCGACAAGATGGTGAAGTGAAAAGCTATTTTGGCGGAGAGATATCTTTACGAAAGGTTCATTAAAGCAATGATATTATTAATCGATGTTGGTAATACAGCATTAAAAACAGCTTTATTTGATGGCACACAAATTTCTCTTTGTTCATTCCATTCATTAGATTGGTCCCATATAAGCTGTGTTATTTATTCTCATGTGGCAACAACAAATCAATTGATCAACTTATTAGGAATTGCAGAGTGTAAAAACATTCCAACATATAAAGCTAGCGTAGAAAAAGAGTGTATTGGTGTTATGTGTGGTTATGAAAATTATCAGACATTAGGTATTGATCGTTGGTTAGTTATATTATCCTGTGCAAATGAATTCACTTTGGCAAATCAAGATATCATTATTATTGATTCGGGAACTGCCACGACATTAGATATTATTAATCATAAAAAACAACACTTAGGAGGTTGGATTTTACCGGGTTTAAATTTAATGGTGGACTCTATTGCTGCTAGAGCTGAAAAGGTATTTGGTGATGATAAGAAACCTTTTAAAGCTGAGTTGGGCACAGATACACCCGCGGCACTTAAAAATGGTTGTTTAGTTTCGACTATTGGCGCGATTCAATATGCTATATCATTATTAAATAAAGATCCTTTATTAGTTTTTGCAGGGGGCAATGGTGCATTTTTAAAAGAAAAAATGCAATTTCAGTCAAATCAGAAAGCGATTTATTGTAATGATCTAATCTTTAAAGGTTTGCTTATTTGGTATCAAAATGAAATTAAACTTTAATTTCTGCCTGTTTTTGACTAAAGATTGGACAAACGATCGAAAAATTAAAATTATTTTAATTAAAGGGTTGCATCATTAAGAACCTTGCTCTAGAATCCTGCCCCGTACTCAAGCAGAATGCTGCTTAACAAAAGTACGGTGTGCCGACTTAGCTCAGCTGGTAGAGCAACTGACTTGTAATCAGTAGGTCAACCGTTCGACTCGGTTAGTCGGCACCATTCAAAACACTTTAAGTGTTGCTTTCTTCTAGGCTAGAAGATAGATAATGAACAGTTTTGTGGAGGGGTTCCCGAGTGGCCAAAGGGATCAGATTGTAAATCTGACGGCTCAGCCTTCGGTGGTTCGAATCCACCTCCCTCCACCACTTTTATCACGACTGTTATTAGGTCGCTTCATACAGGTTTGTATCGCGGGCATCGTATAATGGCTATTACCTCAGCCTTCCAAGCTGATGATGCGGGTTCGATTCCCGCTGCCCGCTCCAAGTTCTGGTGTTGCTGATATAGCTCAGTTGGTAGAGCGCACCCTTGGTAAGGGTGAGGTCGGCAGTTCAAATCTGCCTATCAGCACCAGTCACCAAACCTAAAAAAACTTCCTTTTATTTGTCTTTATATTTCAAAAATTAATTAAGCTTGTTTATAATTAGCTTTTAATAAATCATTTCTATAATACAGATAGGTTCCGTCATGGCAAAAGAAAAGTTTGAACG
>NZ_NQMR01000021.1 GCF_002276045.1 Pseudoalteromonas sp. NBT06-2
TTTAAATAATCTGATTGGTATTAGATGAAAATTTAATCTCTGAAGCAAAAGAAAAATCACCCAGTAAAATGCATTACATTTGTGATAGATTAGAAGATCTTCAGAACTGCCACCATAAATTTAACATTATTATAACATCAGTTTTTTTTGGTACTTTGACAATCAACAAATGATAAATATATCTGCTATTTTAAAAGGCATGTTAATGCCTAATGGTATTATGATTTCTTCAAATTATGACATTACATGGCAACAAGTTGATAATGGCCAATTAAGAGGGTTAGATTTTTTAAAAGATGGTATTCGGGCATTTGATTTTGATAACAATGAACTAAATAAATTATTAGAAAAAGACTTCACTAATGTTGCTCGATACCCTCACGCTATTGGAGGGTATAAATTAGCACAACTCGGAGAACTTCTATCTCACCCGAGCAGGTATTCATCTTATGAGTCTATATTAGATGCAAATGCAGTGAGGGCTACATCATTTCTTGATGTATTCTCTCCGACTTAACTTCCTAGATTCGCATAAAAAGTGATTTAGTGAAAGTATAAATATACTCTTAATTGAGTATATTTATACTAAGTTTTGAATATCAAAATACACCTCTTTTAATACATCTTCATGAAACCAGCTTTTCCCAGCAAACCGCCCTGCGATATGAATATTATCAAAAGCTTGAGACAAGTCGTCATAATTTTTTTTAACCGCAGTATTAAATTCAAATGTAGGTACAGGAAATGTGTGATGTATAATTTGTTTATGTTGATTGATTATATTTGAACTTTCATCAACTAAACCAATGTTAACTAACTCTTCATACATTTCATTTAATGTAATTTCTTCAGCTTCTTCAGGCTTGCATAGTGCTTCAATCGATACTCTATACAGTGATTTTTCATCCGGTTTTTGCATATTTGGGTAAAGTGTAACTCTAAAGCCTTTAAATTCTTGATCCCAATTCCATACATAATGTGATTCTGTATTTAATAATGGCTTATCGACTTGATAATGGAATATACATGCACTTTTAAATAATAGATTTCTTTGCTTTACCTCTATTTTTGCAGCTTTTAAGGCTAGGATAGGCGGTACAGTCCAAAATAAATAATCACAATCTATTATCTCTCCAGAACTTCCTAATTCAATAGATGAAATAAGCTTTTCTTGGTAGTTAATTGTTTTTATATATTTTTCAGTTAATAACGTTACACCTTTACTTTTCGCCTGTTTTATAAGGTGATCAACCCAATAACCCACCCCGCCTCTTTTTGGATAATAATTTGTTCTTTGAGGAGTTTTATCTTCACGAATTCGTTCTTCAAAATCAGCTTCGTTGTGATAGGCCAACTTGTCATCAAAGGCAGGAATTTCTTTTAATTTTTTACTTACAATCGGGTCTAGTGCCAATAATCGAGATAATCCAAAGTAACTTACCGATGAATTAGTTACCAAAGTTGATAAATCCACATCTGAACCGTACAACTTTCCTGCTATAGGAGCTACAACTTCTGTAGTAAAAGTAGGTCCTAGAGTTTCAATCAAAAAAGTAACAATATCTTCAGCACTACTTTGCTCAGTTAAAGATAGCAACTCAATTATACCTTTCTGATAAACTTCAGAAGGTAAGTTACGTACATCTAGCATTTGGTTTATAAGATTCCATTTACCGGTAAAGTAATTACCTGAGCGAAGCTTACCAAGATCATGCCAATGTAAATTTCGTTCATCTTCTCTTCCAAATAAAATATCATCAATTTCTGGTATCATTGTAGTATTAGGAACATGTGTTCCCTGATCAAAAGTGACTCCCCCATCTAAAGAAATAGATTTAAGGAGACCACCTAACTGGGACTCTTTTTCTATCAGAATAACGTTTTCAAATTTATCCGCTAATAAAATAGAAGCAAATAACCCACAAATACCACCACCGGCAATAATACAGTTCTTTTTTTGTACAGTATTATTTCTCATATACTCAATCCTATTTAAGACTTGGAATCAATTTTTTCAACAATAACATGATATTCTGCATGATTATTTTGATCCTCAAAAAATACTTCTATTTCTTGCTTAAGCTTAACGCTTAATATTTTCCAACCTTTGTTAGAAAAAAGTTTACGAATATCTTCTAATCCTAAAAAACATAGCTGACCTGCTCCTATCAAAGAACCTTTACTAATTTCGGTAACTAAACGTGTATTTTCATCATAGATACCTGAAACAGCACTAGTGTGGGTATCAGCGTAAGGGGTAAATAGCATTCTACCTCCTAACTTTAATACTCGATTTGCTTCTCTAAGGGTATCTATCAATAGTGGGTAAGGCGTACAGGTTAATGAACCTCTATCTATAATAAGATCAACTGAATTATCTTTCTGTGGTAAACAAGTAAAATCTGCACAAGTAAGCTCACCAATTAACCCTTCTGACTTAAAACGTTTTATTGCCACATTAATAGCTTTTTCTGCTCCATCAACTCCTGAAACTATAAACCCTTCATTTGCACAAAACCATAAATTACAACCTGTACCGCAGCCTAATTCTAAAATATGGGTTTCATTTCGTGGTTTGTTTGGTTTATTCCGAAAAACAAAACTAACAACACTATCCCATGGATATCTATTTTCTTGCCCATTTTCATATATATCATTCCAGGTAGGGTCAAATGAAAGCATTCTCTTTTTCTACTCCTAATAGTTTATAAAGCTCAGTTTACACTTAATATTTTTACTAACCAGTTAATAATGAAAGAATATTACTCCAATCATCGAAGCTAGTCCCCATTGTTGCATGTACCATTTCATGCAGTACAACTTCATCTAAAGCTAGCCCATTTGGATCTCCCTCAGGTAAATTTGAGGCATTAAAATCATCTAAATCAATAACCATAACTTGATTGAATGCACCTATACCCGCAATACTCTGAGCTTGAACATAAGCAGCTGTGCCACCAGCTCCATCAACTTGCTCTAAATCAATTTTAAGTGTTTGTCCTTTTCCATCAATCCCAAACTGTTCAAAAATAATTTTTTCAGATTCTCTTAACCAAGATGAGGCTAAACCATTAATCATATCCCTTTCAACAATATCAACCAAACGTCCATCACCCATATCAAATAACTTTTGGCTACCAAAGCGAGTAGTATCATTAATTCGGTTTATTTCTAATTTTAATTGGTCAACTTCTTCTTGGATTGATGCCCTATCACTTCTACTGTAGGTACCATTTGCTGCTTGGAGGGAAAGATCTCTTATCCTATGTAAGTTTGCAGTCACTTCAGATAATACACCTTCTGCTGTCTGTGCCATCGAAATACCATCATTTGCATTTCTAATGGCCACCGCATTACCATTTATTTTAGCTGTGATCCTGTGAGATAACTGCATGCCTGCAGCATCATCTTCGGCATTATTAATTCTCAGACCTGAACTTAATCTTTCAATCGAATTTGAAGTAGCATTAGTCACAGAAGTTAATTGCCTCTGAGTAAATAATGAACTTAAATTAGTAGAAACTGATAGCACATTGATACTCGATAACTAATATTTGTTATATTAGTTATCGGTATTTCAAATTAAAACTTTAATGGGTAGGGAAGTTATTTCTGAGAGTTAATCCAATCAAGTACTAGGTTAGAATATTCTTGCTTCATTACATTCATGTAGTCACATAAATACTTTAATGAACTTGTTGCATACTCATCACGAATAGTTTGATTTCTAATAAAGTGCATTTTACCAACAATCACTGTCTGCAAATAATTTAAGCTTCCAATCAACATCCTACAAATAAAGACATTTTCTTCTTTTCCAACTTTAACTGTGCTGTAGTATTGAAAGTTAAAGTGCTCCATCAACTGATGCTGAGTAACAGTTACATCCCCTAATTTAGGGTCAACTATTTTATCCATTAATTTAAATAGCTCTTGACTAAACTCTGTTACTTTTTCACATAGCACTTTAAATTCAATGATTGATGAGCAATTTAAATTGGCTAATGCTTTTTTAATGTCAGGTAATTTATTTGAACTGAACCTACAGTCTTCAACTTTCAATGGTATAGCTCTATCAATTTTTGCCCCATTTGAACAATTAAAACAATTTAAATGTGCATTCTCAGGCTTTCTAAGTGAGTGTTCCATTGTATGTCTAGACCAATCAAAAATCATATTTGAAAATACAGTGTCCTCAAAATTGCCAGGTACTGTTTTATCTTTATTATAGCTATTTGAAAAATCGGGTAAAGAGTCGTCTTCTTTAAAATAAATACTCTCTTTAGAATGATGGTAATCTGAGTCAATATACCCAAGATCGACACCATGGAGGAATATCTTTGAGAAACCTAATTTGATTGCAAATGCTAATGCTGCATTTGAGACTGTAGGGTTCGAATCAAACAAATGTAAATATTTATTAAATTCATTTTGCCCTAATGCCGTTCTCATTAATTCTGTACCACCATCATTTGGTTTAAAATAAGTATATACATCCCCAAATAAATCCATAACAATTGGTGAAACAGTGTTCATAGTTATAAGTGTTATCTTTTTATAATATTCATCATCATTAATTACTGATACATATTTAAATAAACCTTCAGTACGTTCTATTTCAAAATGAAAATCAGGTGTGAGCCCTGCTTTATACAATGGCATTAAGGCACTACCACCTGAAAATAAATAATACTTATCTCTATTTGCTTTTAAAAAATCAATATTGCTATCTAATGATGGTCCGTTTGCGCATATAAAAACAGGTTTATCCGTAATATCGGTATCTAATAACACATCCGCAGGTAAAAACTTCCTATTATCTCTAATATTTTTCATTGTATGAATAGAGGAGATGATTTCATCTTCAAAAAAACCGAATCCATTATAAAAATTACTTACATTGTCAAAAAACCGTGTAAGGGCCTCATTCGTAACTCCACTTTCATAGTGTCTATAAACGGGGAATGAGCCAGCTCTAAATAGACCTCTTTCAAATAGTTGTTTATGAATACTTTCAATAAAAAATTCAGGTTGAGAGCCTATTTCTAAAGTTATGCCTTTATTTTTTTGTGTGAAATGTTCAAATATTTTACGATAATCAACTGTATGTAATGAAGCGTAAAATAAATCATTATTTGGTTCATAAATAAACAAATGTTGTATGTTTTTATTAACTAATTGCTCTAAATGATACCCTAAGCCCACTCCTATTATAGATAAAACTGGAAAGCAACTTGGGGATTCATACTTTTTAGAGAATGCCTTAGCAATATACTCATCGCCATTTGCAGCAACAGCAGCAACTAACTTAGGATGTTTAAATACTTGATTGGGAAGCTCAGCTTCTTCACTATTAATAGTGTAAACACTATTTACGGTGCAGCTGAAAAAATTATTAAATTGCTCATTACATATTTTTTGAGGATCTCCATCATAAATAAATCCTCCTGGGTAAGCGGCATTCAAAATGCCATCAGGTGTAAGCTCTAATCCATGAGTTTTAGGTTTGTATTCTAAAAAGCGATTGTAAAATGCAGGAAAATACTCTTTTAACGCAAGTAGATTTTGATACAAGGTATAAGATAGAACTGTTTTTAGCTGCTCTTTTGATTCTTCTGCTGTTCTTTTTTCTGACATAAAAACTCCTAATTCTTCGAAATCGAAAAATGAAGAGAAAACTTAATTTTTCGATGTAAATCCTGGTAAGTTATCCAACTGAGTTGTTAAATAATCACCTGTTGCTTTTAATTGCGCAACTAATAAATCCATAGATAAAAACTGTGAATATAGCCTATCTTTTAAGGTCGATAATTTTTTCTCATTTTTAACTTGTTCTTCATCCCAACGTACATTTGATTCTTCTAATCCTGTAATCCGTTGGTCAATTAAACCACCAAATTTACGGTATTCAGATACAACATCATTTAACTTTCGACCTATGCCTTCAGAGGAGGCGAATATTTCACTTAAATCATCAAAGTTAGTATGTACTGAATCCTTTAATTCTTTTGCATCAAGCTCTAAAGATCCATCTTTCTTTGTTGAAATACCCATCATAGATAAACTAAATACATTACCATCTTCTAATTTTACTGGAGTGGATAACGCAGTTCTTATCTGATTCATCATAGTTCTGACAGTACTATCACCAACTAATGTACCAGCGGTATCTAAATCAACATTGACATCAGATGCTTCCTCTACAGAAACAACTACTTTATTAAAAGCCTCAATAAACTCAGTTAGGCGAGTAACTATACTTTCTTCATCTTTACTTATTGAAAATTTATCCTTTTCTCCTGCAGTATGCGTGCCAGTTACTGTAATTACCGCACCAGCAACAACAGAATCAAAGCTATTTGTATCACTATTAACAGTTAAAAAATTATCTACTTTAATTGAAGCATCTTGAGCTGTATTTTGTAAAGTAAAAGTATCATCAGGCGCACCATTGTAATTTAACCGAGATAAACCTGAACCATCGGTAATATCACCATCAATATCGGTAACTGTGATTGCTATATCATTTCCAGCCCCTGTTTTTGTTCCTGTTAAAGTTAAATGCTGACCATCATCTGCAGTTAATATTGAAGCAGTTACTAGTCCATTGCTTGCATCACTGATTTTTGCTTTTACAGCTTCTAAATCATCTGTCGCTGATATTTCTACTTTAAATGTTTCACTGCCAACGGTAAAATCCATTGTACCTTCACCTACAGGATCTCCTTCAGTAAAGCCTATTGATGTCATTTTGTGAGCGGCCGCTAATTGTAAAACTTCAATATCATAATCCCCTGTTACTGAAGCGGAACCAGCTTCAACAGTAAATTTAGATGAACTAGTATCTACAATGCGTTCGTTAAAAGTAAAAGGGAGTTTTAGATCAAATAAAATATCATCTAATTCTGACATAGCGCTTTTAATATTGCCAAAGGAAGATATTTTTGCTGTATTAACTTCTTGTGCCTTATCTTTTTTTTTATCAAAAGGAACGCGTTCAGCATCAACTAAACTTTTAACAATACTATTAACATCTAACCCAGATCCTAACCCTGGTGATGAAATTGAGCTCATATTTCCCCCTTAAAATAACTTTAAAATGTAAAAAATTACAAGTTAAATTTTTTCATTAACTAATATACCTGATGCCTTAGAAAGGTTTGTAATTATGCCAAGTAGTTCCTCTGAAGGAAATTGTTTAATTAAATCTCCAGATTCACCATCTAATACTTTTACAACATCACGTCCTGATTCTTGATGTGTCTCAAATTTTATAGATTTATTAAGACCACCAACAAACTCCTGCAATTTTACTGCCAATTCTTCAAGTTGTTCTTTAGATATTGATTCTGTTTTATTTATGTCTATAAAATCAGAGGGTATTTTCTTATTTTCTATTTGTTCTATTTGTTCTATTTGTTTTATGTTTTCTGTTGGTTTATTAGAGTTTTCAGCAACTAAGTTTTTGTCTGGTTTCACCAAAGCATTTAGCACATCATTCAATTGTGGTGGTGCTGTATTTATATTATTCATTATAGCTCTCCTACTATAGTAGAGTATAAAACGAAAAATGGAGCTAGGTAAAACCTAGCTCCTCTTATTTTACCGAATTGTTTGGAAGTTAATTTAAATATTAACCTAATAAACTTAATGCTGCCTGTGGTAACTGATTTGACTGCGCTAAAATAGAAGTACCAGCTTGTTGCAATATTTGATTTTTTGTCATTTCAGCTGTCGCTGTTGCAAAATCAGTATCTCTAATTTGTGAACGTGATGCTGACGCATTATTACTTACATTCTGAAGGTTTGACACTGTAGAGTCTAAACGATTTTGTACCGCACCTAACTGTGCTCTTTGTGTATCAATCTGTGCCAAAGCCCCATCGATAACATCAACTGACATTTGAGCACCTATTGCAGTACTTACGTCCACATCATCAATTGTTTCAATTGTTGATAATCCAGTTGCAGTAATATTACTTTCTGATGATCTCATTTCAAAATCATCATTTGCTGTTGTTCTTACAGTTCCAACAAAACTAACTTCACTTGTTGCACCAGACATTGCAGCAGTACCACCAGTACCTAATAATGTAAAAGTAGCTAATGTTTGTGTTGCATCTGTAATATCACCTTCATAATCATGTGAATTTGAAGATATTGATAAACTACTCGCATTTTGTGCACCAGCACCTGATATCGCTAAGTTAGAGATTTGTACATTATCTCCAGCTTCACTCACCATTACTAACTCTCCTTCAGCTGATATACTTGCAGAAACACCAGTTTTTCCTGTTTCTGCATTAATCGCATTTGCAATTGAGCTAAGATCTTCGGTGTTGGTGATATCTGCTTTTATAGTTGGTGCTGCAATTGATTCGTCAGTATTTGCCCCTCGTAAATCAAAAGTAATTGAAGTTGTACCACTCACATTACCTGAAACATTTTGAGATGAAAAATCAAGTGATACTATAGTACGAGCATCAGCTTCTACTCCTGTTGTTTTAGTTGCACGATTAACAGCATCTTGAACATCCACAGCTGTACCCGAACCAGCCATAGTTGCTGTTGCAGAGCCCTGAGATCCAAGGATAGAAACTGTTTGAGTAGTTCCCGCTGAACCTAAAAACCCATGATGAGTAGTCGCATTACAAGTTGCAATACCACCTAGTCCAGTTGCACCAGTAGTAACTGCCAAGGCTTGTCCATCATTTAATGAAAAAGTTTGAGCGCCAATATCATTAGCACCAAACGAGCCTAAACTGATATTAATAGTTTCAAATGCTTTTGCGCCAACTTGCATAGAATTAGAACCAAATGAGCCATCTAATAATTTTCTGTCACCAAAAGAGGTTGTTTCAGCAATACGATCTAGTTCACTTTGTAACTGGCCAACTTCTTCTTGTATTGCAGATCTATCTGAATTTGAATATGTACCATTTGATGCTTGTAATGCTAAATCTCGCATACGGTGTAAAATATTTGTACTTTCTTGTAATGCGCCCTCTGCAGTTTGCGCTAAAGATACACCATCGTTTGCATTTCGTGCAGCAACACCTAAACCATTTATCTGAGATGTTAATCGATTTGAAATTTGTAGACCAGCTGCATCATCTTTTGCACTATTGATACGAAGACCTGAAGACAAGCGTTCCATTGTAGTTGATACTGCTTTTTGAGTTTGCCCCAACTGACGCTGTGCATTCAGGGATGTTGCATTCGTTTGAATTGATAAAGCCATAATATTTCTCCTAAATACTCCACAGTTGGAGCTGAATTTCTATGATTACAGTCTCTATTACGGCAGATGTTTTTTTTTCTTTAATTTATTTTAGAAAAATATTTGATTTATTTATAAATGCAGATGTTGGAGGTTTAAAGTAAATAAGCTATAAAGCTTAGGGATATCCATAAAATGAAGCAGTAAAGGTTACTGCTTCATAAGGACCATTAAAAAGACTAACCACCCAATAAGGATAACGCAGCCTGCGGCAACTGATTAGCTTGAGCAAGTATAGAGGTACCTGCTTGTTGTAAAATTTGATTTTTTGTCATTGTTGCTGTTTCAATAGCAAAATCGGTATCTCTAATACGACTACGAGAACCAGATGCATTTTCTGATACATTTTGTAAATTAGATATTGTAGAATCTAAACGATTTTGTACAGCACCTAATTGCGCTCTTTGCGTATCTATTTGAGCTAATGCACCATCAATCACATCAACCGCCATTTGAGCACCTATTGCTGTACCTACATTTAAATCTTCGATATTCTCTAATTGGGATAAACCACCGCCGGTTAACTCAGCTTGACTAGATTGAATACCAAAATCATCGTTACCAGTAGTTCTGATCGTTCCAACAAAATTAATTTCATTTGTTGTTGTAGACATAGCAGTCGCTGCACCCGTACCTACTAAGGTCATTGATTGTAAAGTTTGAGTCGGATCAGAGATATCACCTTCATAATCATGAGAATTTGCTGATACAGATAAGCTACTTGCATTAGCTGCCCCTCCACCTGAAATAGTGAAAGTTGAAATTTGTATATTATCACCACTTTCACTGGTTAACACTAACTCCCCTTCAGCTGATAATTGAGCTGAAATCCCTGTTTCATTTGCATTATTATTAATAGCAATCGCAATTGAACTCAAATCTTCTGTATTAGTAAAAGATGCCTTTATTGTCGGAGCTGCAACTGATTCATCCGTATTACTGCCCCGTAACCCAAAAGTAATGGTTGTTTCAGCTGTCACATTTCCTGTCAAATTATCTGATGAAAAATCTAATGATATAACTGTTCGAGCATCAGCTTCTACACCCGTTTTTGTTGTCGCACGATTGATTGCATCTTGTACATCAACGGCTGTACCTGAAGCTGTAATAGTGGCTGTTGCAGAGCCTTGCGTTCCTAAGATACTCACTGCTTGCACAGTACCCGCTGAACCTAAGAAAGCATGTTGAGTTGCGGCGCCAGAGAAAGCAATACCACCTAAACCTGTTGCTCCAGTAGTAGTACCTAATGTTTGACCTGCATTCATACTAAATGACTGCGCACCAATATCTTCAGAAGCAAAGGAGCCCATGCTTACATTAATCGTTTCAAATGATTTAGCACCTACTTGGAAGCTTTCAGAGCCAAATGAGCCATCTAGTAATTTACGATCACCAAATGACGTTGTTTCTGATATACGATCAAGCTCTGCTTGTAACTGGCTAACTTCCTCTTGGATTGCTGCACGATCTGAATTTGAATAAGTACCATTTGCAGATTGTAGTGCTAAGTCACGCATACGGTGAAGTATATTAGTACTTTCTTGCAATGCGCCTTCAGCTGTTTGTGCCATAGAAATACCATCATTTGCATTTCGTACAGCTACATTTAAACCGTTAATTTGTGATGTTAAACGGTTTGATATTTGCAGACCTGCTGCATCATCTTTTGCACTATTAATTCTTAAACCTGATGACAAACGTTGCATAGATGTTTGCAACATATCGGTCGATTTATTTAAGTTACGCTGGCCATTTAGCGACGCAACATTTGTATTTACACTTAAAGCCATGATTAGAAATCCTCTTTTTGGTCCTACTATGGTTAAAGCAACCAATATGCCAACAATCACTTATTAAACAAAAAAATATAATGAACACATCAACATAAAAAAATAAACCATTAAATATCAGCACCTTAAAATAAATCTCAGTACGGTGAAATAGTGAGTTTTGATTATAAATAAAGCTATTTAGCTTATAATTTATTCTTAACGGTTAAGCCTTGCCGATCGATACAATTTATTGCCGCTTTAAATTTTTAGAAATAAAAGTCAATATTTTGGAGTGTTTTAGTCAATTGAGAGAAGTGTTTTTCAGAAACTTAAAACACAAAAAGTGACTGATTAGTCACTTTTGGATGTCCTATACATTTTTATAAATAATTAAATAGACTTAGATTTTGAATTTTTGCAAAGCTTTGTTGGCTAGCTTGGAGTCCCGTAATTGAAGTTTGAAGATTATTCATCGCTGCATAAATATCAACATCTTCAAGCATTGATAAATTTTTTGTTAATACATCTTTAAATTGGTCAACCGCTAACGCTTCATTAGAGATGGTATTTAACCTAGCGCCTATTTGTGATCGAATATTATCAACATTAGTAAATACATTTTTTAATTCATCTTGTATTGTACCAATCACTTCGGCTCTACGAGTATTTTCAGGTCTATCTAAACGAACAGTTTCACCAACAATCTCAGCTCCTGAAACTGTAATTTCAATGCCGTTAAACTCAATAGATGTTCCAGCTGGATTATAAGCTTGAGCAGGCACCGCATTACTAATGACAGTTAAAGGGATCGTAGATCGATCAACTTCATCAACTTGGATCTGACCTGGTGCAGGAAAGGAAATTTGAAAATCGGCTAGATTATGATTCTCAGGTTTTTTTAGTTCACCTCCACCAACACTAATATTAGATCCTGCGTTAGCACTTCCAGTATAAACAGTACCTAAAATTTGCGTCGCTTCAATCGCTTGGCCTATAACCCACATCATATTTTTTTCAGGTGATGTAGCTGAATCTTGAGCCATTACAAATTGATCACCTACTACTGGCGGATTATTGACATCTGTTTTTACAGATATGCCCTGAAATGTAATTTCGTCTCCCGCAGTATAAGTATGAGGTCCTTCAACAACAGTACCTGATTGCGTATCAACTGCTTGCCAAGTTAATGGCGCGCCTACAAATTGTAAATCAAAGGTACTCGCTGGCGCGGTAGGTTGGGCAAACTCTGTTGGATCTGTAATTAATCCAACAGATACTTGCGCACCACTCACAGCCGGAGCAGCTGCATTAAAATGACCGTACTTAGAAGATACATTATCTACAAAGCTACTTCCGGGATCATTTACTGGTACTTGATATGAAGCTGCTATCAATACCTCTCTTTGCCCATCGTCACCTTGATATTGTGCATACCCAAAGGTATCTTCTGTATAAGGAATTTGATCTGTTTTATATCCTGAGTAAAAATAATCGCCATTAGCATTTCTAGAATTTGTTAAAGATAATAATTCATCATATTTAACTTGTAATTCCTCGCCAATCGCTTGTAATGAATTACTATCCAAAGAACCATTGACTGATTGAACCAAGAGCTCTTCAATACGATACAGAACATTAGTCATTGATTGTAAATTAGACTCACCCGATACATTAAATCGTTCAGCTGTATCCTGTGTTTTAATATAGCGTTCTGAAACATCTATTTCTTTTTTTAATTTGATAATTGAGTTAGAAGCAACAGGATCATCAGAAGGTCTTAAAATTTGCTTTCCTGTCGATAGCTCTTCTTGAGCACGATCTAAATCAGCTTGCCTAGTTTGCATACTAAATAAACTACGATCATAAAAATTTTGAGTACCAATTCGCATAATTTATTTCCTATCTCACTGCTTGTAATAATGTGTCAAAAATTTCATTTGCAACTGAAATAATTCGAGCTGAGGCCCCATAAGCCTGTTGATAGCGAATCAAATTTGCTGCTTCTTCATCAAGGTTCACTCCCGATATTGCAGCCATTCTTTCTTCAGCACCAGCTAACAGAGTTTGAAAAGAATCAGCACTTATTTTACCACTTTGTGTAGTTACGCCAACAAAAGTTACAAGCTCCGCATATGACTCAGAAAAAGTATTTGTTCCACCATCTAAAGTTTTTTTGTTTTGATAATTCAGCATACCCAAAGCATTTGTATTATCACCTTGACCAAACTGTTTTTTATCAAATGGTGGTGCCCCATCTTGGTTTGTTATTGTAAAAACTTCATTTCCTGCTAGGTTACCTTTTAGCTCCACTCTCATTCCAGGCACATCTATTATTTGATCTGCTGGTATATTAAATGGCCCACCAGCTGGAGCTACTAAAGGTGTGCCAGCTGAATCTTGAATACTATATTGCGTACCAGTAGGATCTACGACTATTTGAATTTGAGGATCTAATGGTGGTGGAAAATTCACTTCATTAGGAAAGTTTGTATCAGCTTGATTTGATATTTCATATAAATCAAGTGCAACATTATTTGGGTTAGTTGTTGCAGCCGTTTCTAGATAATTATCTGCTGCTGCAACTAAGTTTGGATCTTCTATTTCAAGGTTAATATCTCGTGCACCAGTATAAGTAGGTCTAATTAAAAACTTATCTCCAACTGCAAGGTTATTATTTGAAATATTAATATCAATCCCTGTTCCTGGGATTTCCATTCTGGTATTTGTAGGCGGTGACATCGCAGTAATATCAGCAGGCGTAAAAGTTACTAAGGTATTATTATCTTGATCCGATACAACTAAATTACCACCGAGATCTACTTGCATTGAATAGTCTTGGTTAGTTAATAAAGAAGTATTATTAATATTAACTGAAAAGTCTGATACAGCTGGGTTTTTAGTTGAATTTAATGTACGAGATAATGCCAATTGTGGATCATTGATATCTTTAAATAAATTAGTACCTTCATCACCATTAAGATCTCGGCCTAAAGATTGCTGACGGTTAAATGTATCCGCATAAGCAATTGACATTTTTCCCATATCTCTGATTGATGGTAATAAAAGATCGTCCCTTATTTTAATGATCCCACCTAAAGAACCACCTTGAATTTGCTCTGTTACTATGGATTTATTAGGCGCACCTGGCGTTGGAGAGATACCTATTTCTAATGTACTAGTATCAAATTCATTCCTTTCAACAGATAATGGAATTGCAAATGTGCCTGTTATTAATGTTAAACCTGTGCCAATTGTTAGATTAATTGTTCCATCAGGTAATTCTAAAGAATTAACCTCAGAATATTCACTTAATTGACTTACTAATAGGTCTCTTTTATCTAATAAATCATTTGGTGGAAAACCACTTTCAGCCACTGAAGACGCAACTGCAATTTCTCCATTTAGTTGTGCTATACGGCTGCTAATTTCATTCATAGCAGCAACGGTTGTTTCTATTTCTTGGTTAATATTACCAAGATGCTGCTGCTCGACTTCTGTGAACATATTATTAAATCGTTTTGCTGTAGATTCTGCGGTGCTTAAGAATACGTTTCTTGCAGAAACTATTGTAGGCTCTTCAGTCACACCATTAACAGCATCAAACATATCTTCAATACTTTTAGTTATACCTGTATCTGTGTCTGCCAAAAAATTATCTAGACGACCCGCATTAACGGTCATTGATTTATTTAAATTGTATTGACTTTGATTATAGAGTACTTCAGAAAATGAAAACTCATTAAAAGCACGAGAAATTGATGATATCTGTGTACCATTACCTAAGAAAACACCACCAAATGGAATACCAACTGTAGATTTTTGCTCAACAGTCTGTCTATTGAAGCCTTTGGTATTGGCATTAGCAATATTATGCCCAGTGGTATCGAGGCCTTTTTGCGCCGCAGCTAATCCAGACACCCCTGTTGATAAAATACCAAACCCCATAGCCTACAACTCCAAAAATTACTTAAATGTTAATTACCTAGTACTTGCTTTAGACCTTGACTAAAACGTTCGCTTTTTAATATGCTTATAATCTTTTCAGCATAATTAGGATCAGTGGCGTAACCAGCTTTCTGTAATGAATGCAAAAATCGTTCCGGATCAGATGACTTAGAAAGTGTATCTTTATAACGAGCACCTGTTCTTAAGAAATTTGTAAAATCATTAAAACTATCTTCAATCGTTTCGTAAGCTCTAAAAGCTGCATTTTTCTTGACCGCAACGCCATCTTCAAACTCTAATGTAGATTTTTTTACGCTATTACCTTGCCAGCTATGATCTACTTTAATATTGAACAAATTATTACTTGATGAACCACTAGGTTGGTTAATAATATGTTTGCCCCAACCTGTTTCAAGCGCCGCTTGTGCCACCATAACGGCAGGATCGAGGTTAATTTTTTCCGCTGCTTTTTTTGCAAATTGCCACATTGCATTAATAAAATCATTAGGGGTTTCAAAGTTAGCTGATTCAACTCTTTCTACAGGAGACTTTTCTTGTGGTTTATTTGCTAAAAACTCAGCTTGTTGCTGCTTAAATCTATCTGTTATCCATTGCGGTGTGCTTTGCTTTTCAGGCAGGCTGTGCGCTTTTACATTCTGTAAAACAAAGTTATTGACATCATCTTTCTCAGAAGATGATGTCTGATTAAAAACTGCATCACTTCTTAATATTGAGGCCGGTTTATAGCTTTGATAATCAGGACTTAGCTGCTGTACAATCAAATCAGCCAAACCTAACGAACCACTTTGAGAAAGATTTGATGTTAATTGCTGATCAAACATACCCTCATAGAATTTTGTAGCGCTACTATTCATTGGACTATCTGATTCAAAAGCTTCATTGGCTTTTCGCATACTCTGCATCAACATATTCATAAATATTCCCTCAAAATGCTGAGCTGCTTTTTTTAAAGCTTCCCTGTCATTACCGTTACTACTGGTAGCATCACGTCTTAAATCATTGAGACTATTAAGATCAAAGTAGTTGCTTGGCATTTGTTGGTTAACTTCATTCATAACAATTTATTGACACTGAACAGATTAATATTATGTAAACTGCAACTATTAAGCCAAAATAAATTTCCCACAACATGCCTGTTAGTAAATTTGAATTACTTCATAGAATTGCTCCATAAAAAGGAAGATTTTATTTTAATCGCGACGTGATCTATACCCATGTTACTTCAAAATGCATGTTTCAGAGCTATCTGAGCGAGCTCAATTCAAGACGTATTGATACAGGAATATATGCACCTTTCAAACCAACGAAAAGATGAAATAGGTTTACTCAGAAGCTCCGTCTCAGCAAGTTTGAACAGGGTTTATGTGCGTTATTAATTTTAATAAGAGAACAACCATTATCTTCAATTAATGCCTTACCTAAATCCTATTTAATTATCTATAAAATCATGAATTTAGAGATATAATCGGTATAGGAGTAGATTTCATGATAATTAAATTAAGAAACCTGTGGGTAAATATATAATATTTATTTAATTTTAAAATGCCACACAGTAGCACTTAATAAAGATGTGCAGCAGATTTATATCACTATCAATTGGCCGCTTAATGCGCCAGCTTCTTTAAGTGCTTCAAGTATTGCCATCAAATCACCTGGAGCGGCGCCTACTTCATTAATTGCTCTGACCAAATCATCAAGGCTTACACCAGGATCAAATACAAAAGCGCGGGTATCATCACGAGAAACATCAATGATACTCTGCGTTGTCACTACGGTTTGTCCATCAGAGAAAGGATCAGGTTGATTAACGTCTTGTTGCTCGGCTATGGTTACTGTTAATCCGCCATGGGTAATTGCTGCGGGCTGTAATTTTACATCTTTGCCTATTACAATTGTGCCAGTTCTTGAATTAACAATAATTTTGGCTCCAGTGTCTGCGGGTTTAAACTCAAGGTTTTCTATAGTCGCTAAATAAGTAACACGCTGCGAAATATCTCTAGGTGCAGTAACTCTAATTGAAGTTGCATCCATAGGACGCGCAGTATTTGGCCCAACAAGCTCATTAATAGAATCTGCTAAGCGTTTTGCTGAAGTAAAGTCAGCATTATACAAGTTAAAAGTAATAAAATCACCTTTTCCAAATGGACTCGGAACAGAACGCTCAACTGTCGCTCCATTTGGAATACGCCCAACTGTAGGTGTATTTATTAAAACTCGACTACCGTCTAATCCTTCCGCTCCTAATCCACTTACAATCAAACTACCTTGTGCGATAGCATACACATTACCATCGACTCCTTTTAAAAATGTTTGTAATAAGGTACCACCTCGCAAACTACCGGCACTACCAATTGAAGAAGCCGTTAAATCAATTTTCTGTCCCGGTTTAGCAAAAGCGGGTAATTCCGCATGCACAGCAACAACAGCCACATTTTTAATTTTTGGGCGCGCGCTTTCTGGCAAGGTAATACCAAAGCTTTTTAACATTGCCTTAAATGTTTGTTCTGTATAAATGGTTTTTTCACCTGTACCAGGCAAACCAACCACTAATCCATAACCTAATAATTGGTTTGAACGTATTCCTTCGACCATAGCAACATCTTTAATCCGCTCTGCTGATAATTGCATAGAAAAAATAAATAGAGATAGAAATAAAAATAGTTTTAAAAAATAAATAATTTTCATAAATTGCCTCTCCTAAAAAGGAGATAATACACTCATAAAGAAACCTGATAACCAACCTGCACTTTGTGTTTCTTGCAAATCACCTTTACCTGAATATTGAATACGCGCATTTGCGATTCTGTTAGACTCAACAGTGTTTTCAGCACTTACATCTATTGCTCTTACAATACCTTCAACTCTGATAAATTCTTCTCCGGTATTTAATGTCAGCCACTTTTCACCACGGATCATTAGGTTTCCGTTAGCTAATACACGCATAACATTTACAGTTATATTTCCGCTTAAGCTGTTTGATTGATTAGATTTCGCATCTCCAGTAAATGATCCGCCAGATTTCATTCCCAACTGAATACTTTGTCCACCTATATTAACTTTATTTGCTCCTAAACCAACTATTGGGTCTAAATTATAATCTGATTCTTTATCTGTTTCTGTTTTTGCACTTTTAGATGCTTGGGTTGATTCTTTAAGCATCACAGTTATGATATCGCCGACCCTCACTGCTTTTTTATCTGAGTACATATCATTGGAACTATAAGCATTAAATAATGAGCCAGTAGGAACAACTACTTGAGTCTCTGCTACAGGGTCTATTGGAGTATAATAGGGGTCATTTGACACTACTTGCCTATTTGCTGTTGATACGCATCCGACAAGTAAACCACAAAGAATAAAAATAACTATGTGTTTAACAACGTGTGTTAATTTAAGCATAATCCTATCTCCGATAAATTTACAGTTGTTGGTTAATAAAGCTCATCATTTCATCAACAGCAGAAATCACTTTAGAATTCATTTCATAAATTCTTTGTGTTTCTATTAAGTTAACTAATTCTTCCGTTGTATTTACGTTTGAAGTCTCTAATGCGCCTTGCACTATATTACCTAAGCCCTGTACACCAGGGTTACCTTGAACAGGTGCACCACTTACAGCAGTTTCAGTAAATAAATTTTGACCTGTAGGTTCGAGTCCTGCAGGATTTATAAAATCAGAAATAGTTAACTGACCAATTACTACATTATCTGCTTGACCACGTATATGAACAGATACTTCACCATCTTGAGACACTGTTAAAGATTGTGCGTCATCAGGTACCGTCATTTCAGGTTGTACAGGGAAACCAGCACCAGAAGTCACTACTCGGCCGTCACCATCCGTAGTAAATTGCCCTGCTCGCGTATAAGCTTGACTACCATCAGGCATAAGTACCTCAAAAAAACCTTGTCCTTGAATCATCCAATCCATCGAATTATCTGTTGTTAATAAATTTCCTTGAGAGAAATTTTTTTGTGTAGCAACAACTTTAGTGCCTGCTCCCAACATTAGACCCGAAGGTAATTCTGTATCTTGAGAAGAACGACCTCCAGGTTGATTAATATTTTGGTATAACAAATCTTCAAAAACAGCACGACTTTTTTTGTAGCCAACAGTACTGGCATTAGCTAAGTTATTTGAAATAACCGATATATCTGTTTGTTGAGCATCAAGCCCTGTTTTACTGATCCACAATGCTGGGTTCATTTTATATCTCCTACCTAAACTATTCTAAGTAAAGAAGCTTGACTTTCATCCATCTTCTCTGCTGTTTTCATCATTTTGACCTGTAACTCAAACTGACGTTGATGTGAGATCATACCCACCATTTCTGCTACCGGATTTACATTAGACATTTCTAAAGCACCGCTCAGTACACTTACACCAGGATCTAATTCACAAAAACCACATAGTTCACCTGCGATTGCCTCACCTTTTGGCCTGAATAAACCATCTAAACCTTTTTCTAATTGATTATTATTTTCTGGTTTAATGATTTTTAATTGATCAACTTCTTCCATAAAATTAGCAGGGGCACCTTGAGGCCTAACTTGTATTGTGCCATCGCTACTAATTTCTATTTTTTCTACCGGAACAGGTAAAATAATTGGGCCACCAGAGCCTATTACAGTACTGCCTCTTGCAGTTAATAACTCACCTGTGGCTGAAACATGTAAATTGCCTTCTCTCGTGTAGGCTTCCCTACCTTCTTTATCTTGGATACTTAGCCAACCACCACCTGTCACAGCAATATCTAAATTACGTCCCGTAGTAGCGATAGGTCCTAAACTCATATTCGAGCCAGGCCTTTCTTCCATAGCAAATACTCTTGAAGGCATGCCTTCACCAAAGGCTTGCATTGAACGTGCTTGCTCAAAATCAGATTTAAAACCGGTTGTTTTTGCGTTAGCCAAATTATTGGCACTTACAGCTGTTCCTATGAGATTTTGCTTTGCGCCGCTCATCGAAATGTATAACAACTTATCCATTGTAAAACGCCAAAAAAATGATACTTACTTCTATGTAGCAATTTTAACGCCAATAAATAAAATACTTTTAAAATTATTTAAATTGATCTAGTTGATAGGAATTAAGAGAGTAAATATTAATCGCATGAAAGTTAAGGTTTAATAAATTATTAGATATATATGTAATAAAACAGTTTTAAATCAATTACCAATCATAGTTACTGATAATTAATTTAAAACATGTGTCATGCTTTAGCTTTATAGAGATGAAGCTTTATTATCTGATTTGTAATATTGTTTGAGATATAGAGTTATTCACTTCAAGCGCTCGAGAGTTAGCTTGAAAGTTTCTTTGTGCTGTGATCAAATCTACTAACTCACCGGTCAAGTTTACATTCGATTGTTCAAGTGTACCCGAACGAATTGAGCCAAAAGTACCCGAATCTGGTTCACCAGCAAGCGGAGATCCAGATGTTTGACTTGATGTCCAGCTCGTATTCCCTATCTGGGTTAAACCTTGATCATTAGGGAAACGTACTAACGCAACTTTACTAATCGCTTGTGAATCACCATTTGAATATTTTGCTTCAATTAAACCATCGGTACCAATTGAAATTCCTGTTAAACGACCAACCGTTTGACCATCCTGACTTAATGCCGAAACTTCAAATGGAGTTGAAAATTGCGTTAGGTTAGTCATCACAAAGTTAAATGTTTGATCTGGGTTAGCACCATTTGTTATTGCACCTGCACCATCATGTGGTATAGCTGGTGGTGTCGTGATACTACCCACTGCACCTAATGGTTCTGTTCTTGGGGTTGGAAAAGTTCCAGGAATGGTAGCACCCGAAGTATCAAATTGTAATAACATCCCCCTTTGGCCAGTTGTAGCCTGATACTGTAAAGCACCTGGATTTGCAACACTAGGATCTTGACGTAAATCAACAGGAGTTGCATTACCAGCATCGTCAGTCAAAGTACTAAACATCACCCAAGTATTATTATTTGTATCTGCTGAGGCAGGCATCACACCGGCTGTTCCTGGAGCTGCACCCGCACCAGCACCTAGTGCTGCCGGGTTTGTTGTTTTAACATAATAAACAGAAGAAATGCGACTATTACCTAAAGAATCATAAACTACCGTTGATGTTGATGAGGTAAAGGTATTTGTATCAGAAGGATCAAATAATGCGGGATCAAGATTTGTTGCATTAGAATCTAAATTAAAACTTAAGTCTACTTGTGTAGTTGCAGCAGGAGCGCCTGCACTATCTGGTATTTGAATCGGTGCTGTTGTACTTAAACTGACTGATTTTACAGAACCATCATCATTTACAGGTAAACCTTGTAAAAAATCACCGTTTGAAGTCACAATGCGATTTTCAGAATCAAGTTTAAATGCACCTGCACGTGTATAAGTAAAATCTCGACTCAATGGACCATCTGTTGTCACAAAAAAACCATTGCCACTAACAGCCATATCTAGCGAGTTAGATGTAAACAATAAACTACCTTGGTGAAATTGTTGAGCAACATCTTGCGTTAAAACACCGCCACCATTTTGGGTTTTAGCATTAGAAAATAAAGAGGTAGAAAATACATCTGCAAATTCAGCTCTTGATTCTTTAAAACCATAAGTATTTACGTTTGCAATATTATTTGCTGTGGTGTCTAAGTCTTTTTGTGCTGCGGTTAAGCCGCTTAATGCTATATTAAATGACATATATAATTCCTACTTTATTAACTAACTTCAATCACATCTTCAAATTTTATGCTACCTAAATCTTTGAAGTTGAGTGTTAATCCAGTTCCATTTTGTCCCATACTCACACTATCTACACGAGTACGCACTTGAACTGGTAATTCGATATGCTGTGCTTTTAAAACTCCATTTTTATCTGGAACATTTTGTACCAAGCCAACAGCCCTTATTTTATATTTACCATCTGGTACTGGATTACCATTAGAATCTTTACCATCCCATTTAAACTCTAAATTACCGCCATTAGATGCTGCCATTGGCACTTCACCTACAACAGCACCATTTTCATCTTCAATACGAATTTTAATATCAGAAGCAGGATACTCAAGCGGGATCCGCCCCGAAATTTCTTCACCAACTGTATTTGTAATATAGTGAGTATCGACCAAAACATCTCGGCCAACTAAACTAGAAGCTTGTAAAGCTTGATTTGATGTCATCGATGCTGCAAATTCATCGAATTTTGTTGACATGTTAGTAATACCTTCAGCCATAGACATATTAGTCATTTGCTGCATCATAGCTTCATTATCAGTTGGATTAGAAGGGTCTTGCATTGACAATTGCTTAGTCATTAACGTGAAAAAATCTGCTTGAGTCAATTCACCTTGGGGTACTTTATCCGGTTCTTTTTCATCTTTTTTTCGTAAGCTATCAACATAACTACTGCTTTGGCTACCATTAATTGGATCTATCATTTTATTCTCCTATTAACGCTGGCCAAGTAAAATTGTTTTACTTAACATGGTTTTTGCCGCATCTGCTATTTGCACATTTGTTTGGTATGCGCGGGATGCTGAAATCATATTTGCCATTTCTTCTACCGTATTTACATTAGGACGATATATATAACCTTCTTTATCAGCCATCGGATGTCCTGGGTTGTATTCCACATTTAAAGGTTTATCACTTTCAACTATACCTAAAACTTTAACCCCAACAGATTCTCCACCTTGGGCTGCGGCAGCTTTTGTCAATTCAGCGGCAAATACGGGGTGTCTAGCTCTATATGTTTCATCAAGACTTGAACTCACTGTATTGGCATTTGAAAGATTACTTGCTGTTGTATTAAGGCGCACCGATTGTGCGCTCATACCCGTACCAGCTATATCAAATACATTAAATAAACTCATAAATTACCTCTTATGCCCTATTGCCCGCTCAATGCTTTCTTAAGCCCTTGGATCTTACCTGTTAGAAATCTTAAACTTGCCTGATACTCTATAGAGTTTTGTACATACAAGTTTCGTTCCACTTGTACATCAACCGAATTGCCATCGCCAGTATCTGGCTGTAAAGGATTACGAAATTGTGCATTCGCTTGGATAGAGTTAGCATTAACATTGAAATGTTTTTCATGAGTTCTAGTCATAGAGCTAGATTGATGAGATTTCGCCTGATTTAATACAGCAGCAAAATCTATATCTTTAGCTTTGTAACCTGGTGTATCTGCATTGGCTATATTGGTTGCTATAATTTCTGCACGTTGTGTTCTTGCTGTCATAGCGCTTGGATGTATACCAAAAGCTTTTTCAAAACTGATCGCCATAACCCCTCCAAAATTTTGACTTTAGAGAGTTCATGCAAAGGTTACGCCATATCGTATTGGTTTAATAAACAAGGTATCAAAAGGAAATTGTTATTTTTATAACTTTATGTAAATTATAGATTTAATTATTTTATAACAAAAACTTAAAATGAGTAACATGCTCATTTTAAGTTTATTTAAAATTATTTTTTTTGATAAATAATGCCTGGGTTACAGCGGATCATATCAAAATCATCATTCAATCCAGTCATTGATTCTGAAGCCCCTAAAAATAAATATCCCTTTGGATTTAAAGCTTGAGCAAATTGACTTATAATTTTAGATTTAATTTCAGGAGAAAAATAAATAAGTACATTTCGGCAAAAAATAATATCGAACTTACCCATTAAAGCATAAGAATCGAGTAAATTTAAATGCCTAAATGTTGCCATTTTTCTTACTGGTTCAACAACCTTTGCCATGCCATGACCACTATCCATAAAAAACTTTTTACGTCTTTCAGGAGAAAGGCCTCGGGCTAGTGCCAAAGAGTCATATTCTGCATTTTTACATAGATCCAGCATGGTATTTGAAATATCTGTACCAACTATTTGAGCACCAGAAGTGAATGAGCCTAAATTTTGTGTTTGAAATTCAGCCGTTGTCATGGCAATTGAGTATGGTTCTTGCCCAGACGAGCTAGCAGCAGACCAAATTTTAACTGGACGACGTAAAGTTTTAAATTCTGGAAATATTTTACTTTTCAAAAGCTCAAAAGGATATTGATCCCTAAACCATAAAGTTTCATTTGTTGTCATGGCATCAACAACAGCGG
The DNA here is from genome assembly GCF_002276045.1 of Pseudoalteromonas sp. NBT06-2. GTDB lineage: Bacteria > Pseudomonadota > Gammaproteobacteria > Enterobacterales > Alteromonadaceae > Pseudoalteromonas. Next base: position 24,112 of record NZ_NQMR01000021.1, read on the forward strand.
CACGTAATTGCCGCTCTCTTGGACTCAAAGTTTTACTTACCAATTCAGATAATGATTCAACTTCAAACCGCCCCATTAAAGGCGCTAAACGGCTTTTTACTAGATACAACTTGTTATCACCAAGAACAATTCCGCACTGTTGTTCTAAAAAAGTACGAAATTTATTATATTCATGTTGTTCTAAGTTTTTATTAGCCAAATTTGATATACCTATATATTAAGTTAAAATGAATCTTAATCACAGTGAACCCATTTCTTAACGGCGGCAGCCAGTTCATCTGGATTGAATTTAGCAATAAAGTCATCCGCACCTACTTTTTCAATCATCGCCTGATTAAAAACTCCGCTTAATGAAGTGTGTAATATAACATGTAAAGGTGCTAATCTCGGATCAGCTTTTATTTCAGCTGTTAATGTATAACCGTCCATTTCAGGCATCTCTACATCAGAAATTAATAGGCCAATCCTTTCGGTTATATCTTTTTCACACTCTTTTTCTGCTATTTCCCTTAGCCTAATGAGCGCTTCTTTACCATTTTTAGCAAGCTCTGTTTGAATACCTAATGGTTCAAGTGCTCTTTTTATTTGATTGCGAGCAACAGCGGAGTCATCCGCTATAAAAATAATACGTTCACCTAAATCTTTTTGCATTTCACCATCATCAACAATTTCAGCACTTACTTCAGTATCAACAGGACAAATATCACTTAATATTTTTTCAACATCAAGGATTTCAACTAGCTCCTTTTCGATTTCAGTTACAGCTGTAAGATATGAGTTTCGACCAGAACCAGAGGGTGGAGGTAAAATGGCCTCCCAATTCATATTAACGATGCGCTCAACTGACCCCACTAAAAAACCTTGAACAGATCTATTATATTCCGCGATAATAATAAAGCTATTTTCAATATCATCAATTGGGTTTCCGCCAATCGCCATAGATAAATCGATAACAGAGATTGTTTGGCCACGTATATGCGCAACTCCTCTGATATAAGCATTAGATTTAGGTAACGAAGTTAATCGGGGACATTGTAAAACCTCCCTCACTTTAAATACGTTAATACCAAAGCGCTGACGGCCTCTAAGTTTAAATAACAAAAGTTCCAGTCTGTTTTGACCTACTAACTGTGTTCTTTGGTTGACCGAGTCTAAAATGCCCGCCATTTCAATCTCCTGAATGAAAAGCTAAATATTAGGAATGAATATTGCTTTCATAATAAAGTATAAGTAAATTTATATACAGCAAGCGTCTGATTATTGACGCAAAATATTTATACCCTGTTTTCAACATAAAGCATAGTAGAAACATAATGAGTTTGTTTAATAAAAATCATCATAAGTTAATTTTTTTTATATTTTTGGTCTTATTTTCAAATAATACCTCAGCAGTGGGCTATTCAAAAAGCCAATTACAACAACTTGCTATAAATTATCTAGCTCAAAATTTAAAAGAATTAACTAATGGAACAAGAGAGCTATCAGCGCTGCCCATTGATCCTAGAATATCAGATAAAAATTGTGAAACTGAATTATTAATTAATTCAGTAAACGTACAAAGAAGTAATCGGCAGAGTACAATACAAATTAAGTGCTTAGATGAAAAAAAATGGAATTTATATGTTCAAGTCAAAATAATGGAACTTGCACCTATTGTCGTGGTCAATCAAAACTTAAGTAAAGGTGAAATAATTACAAATGAACACCTAATTACAAAACAAACTCAGAAACATTTAATTAGAACACAATACTTAAATAAAGCGCAAATGTATACTCTGTTAGGAAGCAGGAGTAAACGAAATATCAGAAGCGGTTCAGCCATCACCTATAAACAGGTTTGCATGGTTTGCAAAGGAGATAGAGTCACTATTTTTGCCAGTTATCGCGGGTTAAGTATAAAAACAGCAGGAATTGCATTACAAGATGGTATTATTGGGCAAAACATTTCAGTTAAAAACTCGAAGTCTGGCAAGAAGTTACATGCTAGAGTGATAGGTGTTGATCAAGTTAAAGTAAGTATTTAAGATATATGTTAAACTATTTCTATAATTGGCCGATACTAAAAGTAATGAAATTTTAATGCGAGATACCTAATGGTTAATCAAGTAAATAAAGGCAACCAACAAAACGTTACCTATACTAATTCAAAACAACAACAGCTTAGTGTCAATAAAGATAATGCAGCTACAGCGGTACAAAATCAACCAACTGCTTCAACCAAGGCTGCGAAAGATTCTGTAAATTTAACACCTCAAGCTCAGCAACTAAGAGGTTTACATGAAAAAGCCGAGCAATCTTCAGGTTTTGATAGTAAAAAAGTTAGCGAATTGAAAAAAGTGATTAGCGAAGGCAATTACCAAGTAAATGCCGAAAAACTAGCTGAAAAAATAGCTGGTTTCGAATTTGATTTATATGGTAAATACAATGATTGAACAAAATGCAATACAGAATATTCAACAATCTTTAATTGAGCAAAAGCAAAACCTAGATGCTTTATGGGTAACTTTGCAAAATGAATTAGAAGCGATAAATACTCGAAATAGCAATGCTTTAGAAAATTCAGCTAAAGAGAAAGTGACTATTTTAAATAAAATATCTATATTAGATCAAAAATTAATAAACTCACCGCTTGCGCAAATAAAAAATAGCATCCCTTCAATAAAAGAAGATATCTCAGCGATAAACGAGCTATTAAGTAACTGTAAACAACAAAATGATTTAAATGCCCATGCAGCACACCAAACACAAATAGCAGTCAAAAAAGTAACCGATATTTTACTTGGTTCAATCAAGTCTCTTACATACGATAATAAAGGTAAGTCTCAAGCAGGGACATTATTAAGCAAAGGTATTAAAGCCTAATAGTCTATCCCATTTTAATTAATAATATGTGATCTTCTTTACTGTTCTTGGTTTAACTTGACCAATATATAGATCGTGTACTAGCTTCATATCTAACTCTAACTCAGTAACATAACTATCACCTACAACATAACTCTTAATGACCTTAGCACCTCTTACAGCACCTTGTACTTTAGAGTTTAAAGTATCATTTTTGGTGATCATGCCTCGCATAGATGAACTAGCTGTAATTTGTTGGCCATAAACTTGTTCAGCTAACTCTCTATAAGCTTCTAATTTTGATGCTTTAATAGCAAGAATTTCTTTTTGCTGTTGGTTTTTTCCTGGTTGTAAACTAATAGGTGCATAACCAACCGCTTTTAAAATAGGAAAAAAATCTGGTTGCTTATAATCATATTCGATATGCTTATCAAACATACTCGAACAACCACCTAACAGTGATACGATACAAGTACCTATTATTAGTTTATTCATAAACTCTTTTTACATCCAATGCAAATTATTTTGATACCTGATACATGCATGTTATATGCCCATTTTATATAAATAATCTCAACTAGACTTAATAAATGACTATCTAGAAGCGGTTGGTATAAGATTTGCTTTACTTACCATCTTAATGACTAAATTTTAATGCTTTTACGCTTTTACAATTAAAAGAGCTATTTATGAACAAGTATATTTTCCTGTTTTTTTTCTGTGTTACTCAACCTTTGCATGCACAATGGTATGAATCTATAGGGCAATCTCAAATAAGAGACGGCGATACTCAAAGAGCAAAAACAAGAGCAGTAGAAAGCGCTATAAAACAAGCCCTTATTTTCGCAGGTGCATCTGTAACGAGTATTCAAACGGTCGCTAATGGTCTAATGACACAGGAGGAAACACATGTCAGATCTCATGGGGAAATACAAAATATTGAATTAGTCGACGAAGTCTATTCTAGTGATTCAGTATCCGTAACTTTACGATTAGATATTTTTGCAAATGAAAAAATATGTTTCGCATCTGAATTTAAAAAAAGCTTAGCTATTACTCAAGCACAAATGCCTAATCAAGAACAAGCTCGAAATGGCCAAATTTTTGACATTAATAAAGCATTTAGCGAAAAAATATTTAAAAGTATAAAATCGGCAGATCAATCTATTGTTCCTAGAGCTTATTATCAACAGGCAATTCCTATTTTAGACTTTTTTAATCAACAATATAACTTTGATCCTATACTTATTGAGCAAATAGCAAAAAATAGTGATAGTCAGTATGTTTTGATATCTAAGATAAAGGATATATCTATGGGTGAAAAGCAAAATTCAGATCTCATGTTTTGGCAATCAAACAGCTTTGAACGGTTTTTTGATGTTGAAGTTATGCTTTTTAATGCTGTAACACAAGAAGTGATTGTGCAACAAGATTATTCTACTAGTGGCATTTGGCGATTTAATAAAACAGCAAGAATAGATGTAAGTAGTAATCAATTTTGGCATTCAGAATATGGTCAAGTTTTAAATGAACTATCAAATCAAATAAGTCTAGATTTGCAAGAAAAATTATCTTGCTTGCCAATTCAAGGTAAAATAAAGCACATTAAAGACAATACAGTTACCTTTAATTTAGGTAAACAGCATGGTATTAAAAAAGGCCAATCTTTCGCTATTGCATACCAATCATTCTTTACTGATGAAGAAGGCGTTCAACAACCCTATATAATAACGAGCGCTAACCATGTGAGAGTAAATCAAGTTTATACCCGCAGTGCGATAGCAAGCAGTATAGGCGATGAATTACTAGCAAACATTCAAACAAGTGATATTGTTTTGTTAATTGAAGTAGAAGAGCCTGAGCTTTAATAAATATATCTCATACAAAAAATCGTCATCTTCAAGTGATTTATCGAAGCTGTTCTGTTAGCTTAAAAACAACATCCTTTTTGAGATAGCAGAGCCAATTGCAACATTAAACCAATCTATTTTATCAATCGATACGATAACTACAATCAATTAGACCTATTTAACAACCTGATCAATACTAAGTCAAAATAAACAAATCATATAAAATAATAGGATTTACCATGCTTAAAAATATTGAAGGTCAAACAATTCCTAATGTCACATTCTCGATTCGTCAAAATGATGAATGGATTCAACTATCCACAATTGAAGTATTTAAAGGGAAAACTGTTGTTGTATTTTCTCTACCCGGTGCTTTCACACCAACGTGTTCATCTACACATTTACCATTATTTAATGAACTTGCCCCTGTATTTAAAGAAAATGGCGTAGATGACATTGTATGTATCTCAGTGAACGATACTTTTGTTATGAATGCTTGGGCTGCGAGTCAAGAAGCTGACAATATTCAGTTAATACCAGATGGCAATGGTGAGTTCAGTGATGGCATGGGCATGCTAGTTGATAAATCAGAAATAGGCTTTGGTAAACGGAGCTGGCGTTATTCCATGCTAGTTAAAGATGGCGTTATTGATAAAATGTTTATTGAAGCAGATGTACCAGGCGACCCGTTTGAAGTATCTGATGCGGATACCATGCTAAATTATATTAACCCAAATCAAAAACCTGTTGAGGCTGTATCTATATTCACAAAACCCGACTGTCAATTCTGTCAAAAAACCAAAGACTTGTTAATAGGAAAAGATATTAGCTTTGAAGAAATAGTCTTAGGTAAAGATGCATCATTCACCAGCTTAAAAGCTATTACAGGTAATGATACCGTGCCACAAGTGTTTATTGCTGGTAAGCATATTGGTGGGTCTGAGGACTTAGCTAAATACTATAATTAATGGCGTCCCATAGAGGATTCGAACCTCTGACCTATCCCTTAGGAGGGGATCGCTCTATCCAGCTGAGCTAATGAGACTTATATAATATAAAACTATACTAAATCAATAAGTAACCAATGTGAATTTTATACTTTGGTTACTTTAAAACTGTAACACCATCTTGTAATTCTTCTAATAAATTATTAGCTAACGTAATTTGTGCAGTCGATTCTATTTCACCTGAAGCTCTATTTCTAACATATGTACTCAGCATATAGCTTTCCTGATATAAACTTAAATGACTTTGTAGAATTAAATCTGAATTAGCCTTTTTTCTAGAATAATCCATAACAGGTATGCCAAATTTAAACATTTCATTGATTAATAAGAATTCAATCTGATCTCTCACTTCTTTAAATTTTGATGTCATTTTTTCGGCAATAGATACTGGCTCAATAATAATTGACTGCGTTCCTCCAAGTACATCTAACTTGCTTAAAAGTTTAAGTGTTAATCGGTTTATTTCTTCTTTTAATTTTTGTACTTGCTCTGAAGGCAAATTGCTTTTTAACTGCTTATTATTCTCAGTTTGTAATCTTGCATATTTTTCTAACTGTGTTTCACCTCTAATAACAACTTGTGTCGCAGGCTTTTGTTTTTTAACTTCATTTCTAGTGTCATCATATTCCAAAACTCCGCAGCCAAGTCCCAATAATATTAATATCACAATACAATATTTCATTTTTATTAATCCTTAACTATCAGGTTCTTCATTGATCAATTTAGGAGATATCGTAGACTCTAAAATAAATGAAGGTATCAAGCCTTTAGCCGATGCGATAATAACTTTTGAAAACATATTGACTATTCGAGCATTAACTACAACACCTGCAGCAGTATAAATTAAAGTACCAGATAATATATAATCAGCTTTTAACGATTCAGTTAGTTGTTGATAGTCTCTAGAGAAAACAAAATCACCTTTTTTATTCACTTCTATATATTCCATAACTTTAAAGTCAATAACAGGAATACCGTATTGTTGCATCTCATAGAGAAAACTTTCAGATATTTGATTACCTAGCATATTAGTGCTTTGTAAGTCATCATTAAGATCTACAAAAGAAGTGACCGCTATTTTAGTGTCAGGTGCGTGAGCTTGAAAGCTATCCATTAATCCCATAGCCATTTGCTCAACATATTCACTTAAAAGCTTCGTATTATTAATAGTATAGTCAGCTTTAACCTTAAATACTGAAGCGTCTTTTTTTATTTTTTGCTTTACATTATCGCAATGATTATTAATTAATTCTCTATCACATTCATTATTTACAATTTTATTTGTTAAGTTACATGCTGATAATAAAATTAATGTTAAAGTTAAAAATAGCAGTTTTATAAAATTCATATATCTCTCTTTATACGGTACTATTCATCACCTTGAACTAAGGGTATACCATCTTCAAGTGAACTTGATAGTAACGCTTTTACAGCGTGGGAAGGGATCAATCCTTGCGAAGATGCAACTATTGCTTTAGATTTAACACCCACTATTCTCGCATTTACCATATAACCAGATTCATGCCTTACCAATGTGCCACCTAATACATATTTAATTGGTAGATTACCTTTTAATTCAAGAAAGTCTCTACTAAAAATATAATCGCCACTAGGAGCAACGCGAATATAATCGGTTGTTTTAAAGTCAATTACAGGAATACCAAATTTATGGAGTTCATGCATAAAACTTTCTGACAATTGATTACCTATTAGCGGTGCTTTTTCATAATCACCATCTAAAAATACAAAACTGGTTACACCTATTGGAGTTTGGCTATTCACATATTGAATATTGTCAACTAATCCATGCATTATTCCACGAACATAATGATTTATGTTTTTTACAGTTCTAAAATTACTCGTATTTTTAGATGCTGCTAAGACACTTTTACCGTTATGTGATTGAAAGTTATTATCTGATGATTTCGTTTCTTTAACAACATGTTCGTTATTAGTTGGCATATTAAGCATACTGCAAGCAGATAAAGTTAAACTAGTAGCAATAATAAGATAATTAAAGTGCATTGAACCCTCCATTAATAATGATTACGAATTAAAGAACTATCTCTCAACTGTACTTTTTCTTGAGACCAAAAAACATTAAGTGGAACTGTTTTTGTTGCAGCACCATGAACTATATTACTGTGAATATCAATCAGTTTTACGTTAACTATAAATTGATCTTGAATTTCAGTTAAAGTTCCAGATATAAAATAATCTATTATATGTTTTTCCTTTAACTGAGAGACATCTCTTGACAGCATACTATCTACACTCGGCTTTAGTATGATCTTTGGTAAAGTTTTATATTCGATGACATTAAATCCTAATTGAGTAACAGCTGTTGTTAAACTTTCTTGAATTTGCAATCCAAGTAATTTTGAAGGTCCTTTTTCAGTAATATTAGATAATGAGTCAATAGAAACAAGAGTACCGATTGCAATAGAAGATTTTGATTTTATTGGATTAAATTCTTTAAGTAAATCTATTGCTAATTGCTTACTATATTGGTGCACGCTTACAGTAGACATTTTAGGTACGTACGAATTGCTGAAATCTGTATTTGATGAATCTGGATTATCATTTGTAAAAAGTGAACAAGCCGATAGGAGTAAGGCTAGTGTTATGATCATAATACGCATTAATTTTTACCTTAAATAAACTAAACAGTAAAATTAATGCAATAAAAGTGCCACTGGGCACTTTTATATTAAGCTTATTTTAAATTAACGTTTTAATAAACTCAACTAACTCTTCTTTCATATCATCGCGTTTTAAAGCGAATTCAATATTCGCTTTCATATATCCTATTTTACTACCACAATCATGACTTTTACCTTTCATGTAGTATGCTTCAACTGTTTCATTTTCCATTAGCATAATAATTGAGTCGGTTAATTGAATTTCATCTCCCGCACCCGGTGCTGTACGTTTTAGCAATGGCCATATATTTTTACTTAAAACATAACGCCCTACGACCGCTAAATCAGATGGTGCTTCACCAATAGGTGGTTTTTCTACCATCGCTTTGATTTCTGATGCTTGACCTGGTGCTAGCTCTACCCCATTAATATCAACAATACCAAACTGTTCGACTTGATGATGTGGCACATTTTCAACCATTATTTGACTTTTTTGTGTCTCATCAAATATTTTGAGCATATCCGCTAAGTTATCTTTTTTAAGATCAGCGTTAAAGTCATCCATGATGACATCAGGTAAAATCACCACAAATGGGCTATCGCCGATAATAGGATGAGCACAGGCTATTGCATGACCCAGACCTTTTGCAACACCTTGACGTACATGAATAATAGTGACACCTTTGGGGCATATAGACTTGATATCATCAAGCAACTGACGTTTTACACGCTTTTCAAGTGTCGCTTCTAATTCAAAGCTGGTATCAAAATGATTTTCAATGGCATTTTTACTGCTATGGGTTACTAAAACAATTTCTTTTATACCTGCCGATATTGCTTCATTCACTACATATTGAATTAAAGGTTTATCTACAATTGGCAACATTTCTTTTGGAATTGCTTTTGTTGCAGGCAACATACGGGTTCCTAACCCTGCTACGGGTATCACTGCTTTTAATATTTTAGACATCTTACTTTATATTCCTTTATTTAAATTAAATTGCTATCGGTGCTTTAATAGCAGGGTGAGACTCATAGTTTTTTAATTCAAAGTCTTCAAATTTAAAACCAAATATATCTTTTACATCTGAATTAATAGCCATCGTTGGTAACGGATGGGGTTGACGTGTTAATTGCTCTTGAACTTGTTCCATATGGTTTAGGTATAAATGTGCATCACCAAATGTATGAACAAAGTCACCTAACTCTAAATCACATACTTGTGCCAACATCATCGTTAATAGTGAATAACTTGCGATATTAAATGGTACGCCTAATAAAATATCAGCACTTCTTTGATATAACTGACATGATAATTTGCCATCTAAAACATAAAACTGAAACAAAGTATGACATGGTGGCAAGGCTTGTTTGCCCATAGCGGCATTTTCTGATGGCGAATAATTTGTATCAGGTAAAACTGCCGGGTTCCACGCACTTATAATTAAACGGCGTGAATCTGGGTTTGTTTTAATTTGTTCAACTAGTTCTGATATTTGATCTATTATCTGACCATCATGACCTACCCAACTGCGCCATTGCTTGCCATAAACAGGCCCTAATTCACCTTCATCTGTTGCCCAACCATTCCAAATATTAACACCATTATCTTTAAGGTACTTAATATTAGTATCACCTTGTAAAAACCATAAAAGTTCATGAATAATAGATTTTAAGTGGCACTTTTTTGTTGTCACTAATGGGAAGCCATCGCTTAAATTAAAACGCATTTGATAACCAAATACACTAATTGTACCGGTACCCGTTCTATCTTCTTTTTTAGTGCCCTGCTCTTTGACATGGCGCATTAAATCTAAATATTGCTTCATTTTTATACCTATGGAGTACTTTTATTTTTTTAGTAATTACAATAAAATTTTTAAATTAATAACATACGCACAGCTATGATGCTTAAAATAACTGCAAAAATCTTTTTTATAATTTTGACAGGTAAATGTTGTGTCGCTTTTGCACCTAACTGGGCAAAAATTGCCGATGTGCTAACAATTGCCAGTAATGCAGGTAAATACACATAGCCTACAAACCCTTGGTTAATCTGAGTAACAGACCAACCCGACGAGATATAACCAAAAGTCCCAAAGACTGCAATGACAATACCGCAAGCTGCGGCACAGCCAATCGATTTTTTCATATTAACTGAAAAGTGCGTTAGTAAAGGCACTAATAAAGCACCTCCACCTATGCCTAATAAGCCTGACAAACCACCTAACGAGGCTGTCATAGCTGTAAGAACCGGTTTTTGAGGTAAACTTTTGTGACTTTCTTGTTTAGTGTTAACTAACATTCTTAATGCGATAAATGTAACACAAATAGCAAAAATAATTTTCAATATTTTTGACGGAATTGAACCTGCAATAAAACCACTTAATAATGCGCCTAAGGCTACACCACCCATGATCCAAGGCATTATATCCCATGGAATGTTATTATGTTTATGATGTGCAAAAGCGGAGGAACTTGATGTGAAAATAATTGATGCCAGTGATGTTGCGATCGCGATAACCATAACCTGTTCAAGTGCAACCAAGTTAAAGTGTACTAGTATCGCGCTTAAAAATGGCACAATAAGTAAACCACCACCTATGCCTAATAATCCTGCTAAAAAACCAACTAGGCACCCTAAAATTGCACAACTAAGTACAATCCATAACAAATCACTCATACATGCCCTAAGCTTAATTTAATATTCAGTTTTTTATCTCATTTTTGTATTTTACTTGATGCGGCTTGAACTTTATACAGTTACAACCTTAAACCGTGATAAATAATAAAATTCTTATGATTCTGTGTACTTCATATAGCCGATTTATTTTACTCTAAACTTCTTTAACTTTGTAGAGTAGTTGGCTTAGACCATGAGAGATAATAAAACTTCTTATGATTCTGTGTACTTCTATAGCCGATGATTGCGCTAAGCACGATTTAAGTAATGCTTCCATATCAGTGATCTTTAGCCTTCTTAATACCCATTTCACCTTATTAATAGCGCTTGGGTTCATACTCAAACTTCTATAACCCATAGCAACTAATAAAATAGCTCCTTCAGGATCAGCTGCCAACTCACCACATAAGCTAAATGGTAATTCATATTCCATACAATTTTCAGCGATTAGATTGAGCGCTCTTAATACTGATGGGTGGTAAGAGTCAAATAATTCTGCTACTTGAGAATTTGTACGATCTACCGCAAGTAAATATTGGGTTAAGTCATTACTACCAACAGAGCAAAAATCTACTTTTTTAGCCCATTCAGGTAATAAAAATATACTCGAAGGCACTTCTAACATCACACCAATTTCTGGCTGCTCTATTTTATAGAATTGATCAGCCCATTCATCTTCAAGTTCAAAATAGGCCTGCTTTAATAATCGCTGAGCTTCTTCAACTTCAGTGACATTGGTTACCATAGGAAGCAAGATTTTCAAATTACCTAAACCAGCATTAGCTTTTAACATCGCTTTTAACTGCTCTAAGAATAACTCCGGGTGATCTAAACTAAATCTAATACCACGCCAGCCTAAAAATGGGTTTTCTTCTTCAACATCAAAATAGCTTAAAACCTTATCACCACCAATGTCGAGTGTTCGCATAATAACCGGGGATGGGTGATAGCTAGAGAGTACTTCTCGATACCAGTTTTCTTGCTCTAATTGTGTTGGAAATTGCGATTTTTGCATAAACCAAGCTTCAGTTCGATATAAGCCCACGCCATCACAGAAATGGGCATTACTAAGCTCCGTTGACACTTCAAGACCAGCATTAAGCAGTAACATAATATGCTCACCATCTAAAGTACAGGCATCTAATTGATATTCTGATTCGAACTGATCATGTAATATACCTTCTTGTTTCTTAAATTGGCTATATTCTTGTTTTAGAATATTAGATGGGGAGATGTAAACCTTAGACGCATAGGCATCTATAATTATTTCTTTACCATCTACTTGCAATAAAGGTAAATCCGTAACCCCCCAAACAGCAGGTATGCCTAATGCTTTTGTTAAAATAGAAGCATGAGAATTTGAGCCACCACTAATACTGATTATACCCATTAGTTTTTCTTTAGGTATTTGCGCTAACATGGAAGGAGTCAGTACTTCAGTTACCAAAATCATATTATCTGGATAAGGTTTTAAAGCATGTTCGGTATCAACAATGTGGTGTAATACACGTATCCCTATATCTTGAACATCAATAGCACGTTCTTTTATATAGTTATCTTGCATAGCCATAAATTGCCCAACAAGGCTTTCTATCACTCGTTTTAAAGCACTTTTTGCACACCAACCTTGCTTGATTTCTTTTTCAACTTTTTGACCTAAGCTTTTAGCATCTAATAATTGCTGATATACCTGAAAAACAGCCAAGGCTTCATTGGGCAAAGTATCGCTTAATTCTTGCGACATAATCGAAAATTCATTTCGTGTTGCCGCAACTGCTTGCCTAAATAATTTTATTTGCTCTATATTACTACTATTTTCTAAATCTGTTTTTTTTAACTCAAAACTTGTAAATGATAGTTTTGGTATCACAACAAAGGCTTCACCTATTGCAATCCCAGGAGCTCCTGAAGCACCTTTTAGGCAAGAGGTTTGATGTGCTTTTTCATCTTGTTTGAGTATTTCACTTATTTCAGCATGTGCAAGTTGAGAGGCTAGCTGCGCCGATAATGTAATTAAAAAAGACTCTTCATCTTGATTAAATACACGGGCTAGGCTTTGCTGAATAACAATGACGCCCAATATCATTTTTTGATGTATTATTGGTACAGCTAAAAAGGCATTGTAATTATCTTCATCAACATCAGGGGAATAAATAAACCTTGGGTGGTCTTGTGCAAATGCCAGGTTTATAGGTTCTTCTCTTTGAGCAACTAAGCCTACTAACCCTTCAGTAAAACCAATTCTAAACTTGCCAACAGCGTCTGGGTTTAACCCTTTAGTTGCCATTAATACAAAGTTTTCTTGATTATAATCAGCAAAATAAACTGAGCAGCATTGGGTTTTCATTGATTCTTTAACTAAAGAAACAAAGATATCCAGCGCGCTCTTTAAATCAGGCTGCTGAGAAACAGCCTGTGCAATTTTACGAAGTATTGCTAGCATCTTAAGAAACTAACCTAAATAAACTTTTTATCACACTCAAACCCCATTATCCCTTCTACTCTAAAGCTTTGAGTTTAAAACTTTTTATCACGTTGGCGCCAAGGCTCTTTTACATGAGTTTCTTTTTTATAAAAAGGCATTGCAATAGGAGCAAACTCTTTCATAACACGTCGGTATACATCACGTTTAAAAGAAACAACTTGACGAACAGGATACCAATAACTTACCCACCGCCAATCATCAAACTCAGGATGATTCGTTTTTAATAGATTAACATCCTCATCTTTACATCTTAACTTAAGTAAAAACCACTTTTGTTTTTGACCAATACATACCGGACTAGAGTCTCGTCTAATTAGTCTTTTTGGTAACTTATAGCGTAACCAATGTTTTGAGCTTGCTACAATTTCAACATCTTCAGGTAAAAGCCCCACTTCTTCATGAAGCTCACGGTACATAGTCTGTTCAGGGGTTTCGCCCTCATCTATACCACCTTGTGGGAACTGCCATGAATGTTGACCATAACGTCTAGCCCAAAAGACCTGACCTTGGTTATTACAGATCACAATTCCAACATTGGCACGAAATCCTTCGGCGTCAATCACCTATAGTGCCTCTTAAAAATCATATATTCTATGCTGATTGTTCCACAATGCATCTATGACGGCAAGGATATGGTTATAATAATTACCGCTGTGTATAACATTTGATATATACGTCTATTTTGCAAACAAATCCACAGGGGACTTTAGTTGAAATACTTTTCTCCACAATTTCTGTGGATAAGTTTGTTTATATTCCTGTATTTCAAACATGTAACTTTAAAAACATTAAAGTTACAAATAAAAATAAGAATAAATACCTTTAAAAATCAATGCAATGAAATTTTAAAACACTTAATTTCATCTAATAAAAATCAGTTGAAATAAATCGGACAAAAAACACTCCATTACAAAGTTATGCACTTTTAAAATAAATAAAATGATTATTTATATAAATATCAAGTGTTTTTTAACAAAATTATGGTTAAAAACAATTTTTTGTTATTATCGAGTCCCTAAAAATTAACTGGTATTTTAAATGTCCACAAGCATACGCCCCTGTGCTCCAAAATCTATTAATGAATTATTACGTCGCGTTGATGATATTGCAGGGTTAACTGTGGGTGATTTGGCATCTCAGTATCAATTTAAAGCACCTAAAGATTTATTAAGAGAAAAAGGTTGGATCGGACAACTAATAGAATGGGTATTAGGTGCCATGGCAGGCTCTAAACCTGAACCTGACTTTATTGATTTAGGCATTGAACTAAAAACCATACCAATCTCTTATTCAGGCAAGCCTCTTGAGACAACTTTTGTATCCGTTGTGCCACTTAAAGAGCTACAGGGATTAACTTGGCAGAAATCTCCAGTTAAAAAAAAGTTAAATCATGTTTTATGGCTGCCAATTTTATCTGAAAGGGATATCGCACCTGAACAACGAATTATAGGTTCTGGCTTTTTATGGCAACCGACTATTACACAAAAAATGCAATTACAAAAAGATTGGGAGCAACAAATTGAAATAATTGCACTTGGCGAAATAGAGCAAATTAACGGTAAACTAGGCCAAGTATTGCAGATCAGACCAAAAGCGGCTAATTCAAAAGTTTTGACTGATGCCATTGGTCCTAACGGCAAGATAATTCAAACACTTCCCAGAGGGTTTTATTTAAAAACAAACTTCACAGGGGATATTTTAAAAGCCCAGTTTGGTGCTTAACCTAAGCTAAATTCGCAATCAGAAAGGGTGATCAGCGCATTTTTATCTATGGGTAGTTTAGAATAAACTTCCTGATTATTAATTTTTAATTTCGTCACTTTATTTTTGACTGGCTCAATAAAATAACCTGAGTTATAACTTAAGTAAGCCAATACATCTGCGCCATTAATACAGCCAATATCTATGATACCTTTTTCTTTTAGTCCTAAAGCCACTCGTTTGCCAAGCATTACCCAAATCTTATTTAAATCAAGTTCGTGATCAGGCCATACTAAAGCCAAGTCACTAAAGTCTAAAAACGATAAAGGAGCTGGATTTAAAGACATAATTAAAGCTGAAGGATCATACTGACTCAAGTTTAACTTTAATTGACAAACTTTTAATTCTTGATCTGTGTCATTCGCAATAAAAAGTATGCTATTTGATTTTACTTGCGCTAAATGACCTTGTAATAACCGAATGTCATTATATTGACAGCCATGTAAACTCCCTTTATCTACAATATAAAAATGGCTATTTTTATAAATGAATTGACACTGTTTACCTAATTCATCTAATTGTTTATATCCTAAAACCAGATGGTTATTTACAATTACACTGTGCTCTTGGGTTTGAGTTTTTTTACCTAAATCTAACTTTGTCTCAGTTAAAAAATGCACTCCTGCTAAGGCTTTATTAGCAACCACATTACCTGTAATTGAAATAATGGATCTATCAATTTTTTTCCTTAACAAACTAAGCTCTGAAATGACGGCTTGTTTATTATATTTATTTTTTGATAACAACTTATCTATCATTGAATAAGCTAAATAGTAGTTTTTAACAGCTATCGCATGATTGATATTTTTGATGATTATATTTTTATTTAAGATCGGAAAATAAAAATATAAGGCAACAAATCCCAGCAGGCAGACAAATATAAAACTAATATACTGCCAATTTATAGCTGTTAAGTTTTTAATTATCGTAAATTTATTAATCGTACTACGATAATCAATCAGAACTGAAATCGATTTTTTTTCAAATTCATTTTGTAATAATTGATTTAATTTACTGGCATGATGACTTGTGGTTATCGTAATATGTTTATTACTTTTTTCACTTGAAGAGACGCCTCTAATCGTGAGATCAGACAATGCAATATGTGATTTTTTTTCTGAAATTGAATTTAAAAAATCAGTAACAGCTTTTAATTCTCTTGAATTAAAATGACTAAATTCTATTTCATAGCGATAGCGTTTAGGTAGTCTGTTTATTTTTAAAGCTAATATATACCCGGCATCTTGCGCTATTTGAGTCGCTTTTTTAGCTTGCCAGCGAACAAAACAATCACCTTCACAGTTTGTACTTAGATCGTTATATTTTTTAGAGTCTCTATAAGATTCAACCCTTTCTCCTGAGTCTAAATCAATCAAATAACTTGAAAAATTAAAACGTACCCCCTTAACTTTAGATATCATTTCATCAAATATTTCTATTTGATAAACAATTGCTAAACTGACTGCTAATTGCTGCGCTTTATAATTATATATCTGAGCTAGATTTAATAACTTGTTGTCAGATATCACTTCACAAATTTGATTAATGCAATTATTGAGTTTTAATAATGACTGATCAAATACAGTGAAATTATCATTCACTAATTGAGTTGTTAAAGCGTTTGTAATACCGAGGTATACTTGAGGTGCTATTTCACTGTGTTTTGAATTTAAATTCGCTTGTGGAATAACAACAAGTTGCCAATTATCTTGCGCTAAAGCCTTAGAGACTAATAATGAAAACAGTA
Organism: Pseudoalteromonas sp. NBT06-2; assembly: GCF_002276045.1. GTDB lineage: Bacteria > Pseudomonadota > Gammaproteobacteria > Enterobacterales > Alteromonadaceae > Pseudoalteromonas. Next base: position 41,128 of record NZ_NQMR01000021.1, read on the forward strand.
ATAAAATAACAAAATAAATCTTACCAAATTTCATTGTTTTCCTGTGTTTTTTTGTTTCTAAAAGTGATTCTTTTTACGGTGAAAGTATTACCTTCAAAATTTATCACACTTTGCATATCTAACTCCGCAAGCATTTTATTTAAATTACGGTCTAATTTTGCTGTTTTTATTGTTGATTGATACCAAATTTCACTACGTGTATGTCTAATTTCAATAGGTCTATGTTGCGCATAACCTGAAAATATCACTAAATATTCTTCTATTGCCATATATTCTTTAGCATTAAAACCATCAAATATAAGTGCGTATTCAGTAATCATACGATTTAAATCATTGTGATCTGACATTTCGTCACCATTATTTATCCAAAGCAATTTTTCAGCTAATATGGCCCCCAAATCATTTGCCAAAATTCGTGATTTATCGCCAACTATGGTCAATATGCATTCTTGTTTACACTCTACCGGCCCATTAAAGTTTTTTCCACTATCTACTTCAAAGCTCCCTAAATGTTTGCCTGTTTTTACATTTAATAATCTACCCATTAATAAGGTATTAATTCTTGTGCGAGATGCTAAATTTTGTGAACTGGCATAAATTTGAAAAATCATAATAATATCAATAGGCGGCCTTTTACTTGCTCTAGCTATTTCTATAATTTCACGATCAGTTCTACGAATTTTTGCGGGGGTTTTATCTAATAGGGTCAATATAGCTTCATCATAAACATCAAAACCGCGATCATGCATTTGATTTATTAAGGCATCTAATACGCGTTTAAAAACTCTACTATCATTTGGTACCGAATCACCTGCAGCATCTTCACCAATTATTAGAATATTTGGTTTATCTGCGGCAAAAGCTGGTAATAACAAACATAGATTAAAAGATAAAAAGAATATGCTGTTCCAAAGTCGCATTCTGACTTCCACCTTAATAAGTATACTTTCATAGTATGCAGCATTTAAGCCAAATAAATAGGGCATTAACAATCATTTTGCCACAATAGCCTTGGGCCTTGGGCTTTAATACCATCATAAGCTATTTCTTTAAGCCAAATATTACCTAAAGCAACCTGATACTGCCCTGTGATAGATTTACTTTTATAATAAACTTTCGTTTCACTTAGTTTTTTTATCAGATTTATATCTATTGATAATGGAAATAGTCGAACAGGTGTTCCCGAGCTATAATTTGAAAATTGATATTTTTCACTTTTTGTCATTTTTCCATTAATAATTCTTACAAAATCGCTCAGTTTTACATTTTTCACATGACTATTGGCAATTAAATTAATGTCTCCTTTATTTAATACGCCTAGCCTCATGCCTGTGCATTGCGTTAATAACTGAAATAACATTTCACGTTCATTCACTAAATCAGGCCATGCAACCTCTATTGCCGGACCTTTACCTGCTAATACATCTTGATAATTTTGCTTCGCTTGCTGATGGGAAACCTGTGTATTAGCTTGTCTTATATTTTTTTGTTTCGTATTTTGCTGCTTAGTGCTTTTATATTTAGTTGATGAGGCATTATTTGGTTTATTTTGATTTAATTGACTCCGACCCCTTTTTATTTTTGGTGGGGCTGGTAATTCAATATTTGATAAATTGATTTTTGTGACATTTGATGTCTGCTGTAATGATTTATCTGGTTGCTGTTTAACGAGTTTATCTGCCAGTCTTTGGATTTGAGTTTGCTCTATTACTTTTTGATTTAATAAATAGACAATCACTATTAAACACATTGAAATGGTTAATATAAATAGCCATTTCATTTGAAAGTACGACTTTATATTTATCATAATAAATCCACCTGAATTGCATTAACACAGAGTAATTACCCTGGATTAAGATTATTTAAAGCCTTCATATTCATTTTATCTGCGATCTCTCTTAAAGACATTTTTCGTTGCGCTATCGCCTGTATATCTTGCTGTTGTGTATTTTTATTATCTTCAACTGTGGCTTCAGTTTTTTTATCCTGTGCTAAACCTTCAGCTTTTGTTACTACATTTTGCTCATTTGAACTTATTTTAGTGTCATTAATAGCCATCATTTCTGACACCTGCACTTTAATGTCTTTCATCTGCTGTTTTAATAAAGCAATTGTTTTACTTTGTATTTCATTTTTTTGCTGCAATGTTTGAAATTGTTCATTAATTGATTTTGTTATATCAATCAACATTTCTTGTGTCGATTTTACTTGGCTTTCACTTGAAAATAGATTTGAGAACCAAGTTTTACTGTTCGAGTTACTATAAGCAAGATAACCAACAGCGGTTACAACGCTGAAATAAAAAATGCTGTATATAAGTGTTTTCATTATTCTATCCCCTTTAAATTTATTCTAAATGTGTCATTAAAACGCTTAAACAACTTAGCCTTAGTCAGCTTCATTAGGGATTGCACGTAAAGATACCCAAGCTCTGATCAAATTAGCTGTTGGCAAGCCGATTACAGTTGTCATAAATGCGGTTGAAAAATGTGAAGTCAATTCACCTATAACTAAGTGAACTGAGTTTGGAGTAAGTGATTGTTGTCCCAAAGAACCAATTCCTAGGCTAATTCCCAGTAAAGTAAAAGTTAAAGCCAAAGTTGCTATACCATTTGAAACTTGGCTTCCCACTTCGTACCAATACTCTTTATTAGTAACTGTTTTTACTTTAACACCAGCGTATATGCCTATAACTAATAACAGGCTATAACAAAATATAAAACTCCAACTAAATATCTTTTCAAGCCAAACAAGTAAGTCTGCCAAATTCATTTGCATAACAAAGCTTACTAAGGCCAATAAAATAACACCAAAGCCAATCATAAGACCGAGTGTACTTTTTATATTTTGATTAAAAATAAACATTAATGAAACATTTTTCATCTCAATAGAAGACATTAACGGCGTCCTTTTTTAGTCGATAAAATACTATTACTTGTTATATTTAGTTCACTTAACCAAAGCTCCATAGGTAACAAGTTTTTCTCTGCACTGGCATGGATCAAAAATGTCAGTTCATAATTTTGAAACGCTCTTTGTACGACTGCTGATTGAACATTTAACAACCTATCATCACGTAGCACCATACGCTCTACATCCGTTAATCTGCGGTAACTTGAATTCATGCTCATTCGTTGCTGCTTTGGTGTTATTTGGTCGCTAGTTAATGTATTTAACATCGCAGCACGTTCTCGCTCTAAATTTTCAAGTGTTAAGGCTGATTGTGCATTTACTGAGAGAGAAAAAACACTTGCTAAAAAACCAATTGATAAAGCACAAATAACCGTTTTAGTTTTCATTACTGTATTCATAATATGCTCCTAAGTTCTTATAAAAATAAATCTGCAACACTTGAAGGTGATGTAATTTCTTGTCTTTTAATTTCCATTTCATCAGTCCCATAAGACATTTGGTATTCCATTTCATTGGCATCTAAGGCAACAAGTCTTGCCATATAACTTAATAACAAACCTTCTTGATCTAGTAGTGATTGCTCTGACGATACATCAATTAATAATTGGCGTAAGTACTCTTGTGACGTTACTTCTACGCCATTTAAAGTGGGTGATTTATTCGCGTTATGTTGGCTTATTTTGTTTTTAAGCTGATTAATTTTATCTAAGTTAGTTGCATACTCAGTGGCATAAGGTGATGCTTCGTCATAGCCACCATTGACTAAGTGCTGATCAACACGGGTGATCATTTTTTCCATACGTGCTCTGGCTGCTTTTTGTGATTGACGTAGCTGGTAACCTAAACTGCTGGTATTTGACTGATTTTGAATAGTTATTTTATCTAAAATATTTAAATACAAGTCTTGCTTAGTTGCTAATGCTCGTTGCCTTAAACTTTGGTTTTCTTGTAATAGATCTAAATAATGTGATTTTTGTTGTAAAAGAGCATGGCGTTGATCTATCAAATCTTCATCTTGAGCATTTGATAATTGCTCACCTAACGCTTTCATCTTATTTACAGTGTTAAGCATTTCTTTTTCAATATTACTGACACGTGATGCCATAGGCGACATATTAAAGTCTTGCTCAACACGTTTTTCAATAATATTTACAGGTAATCGGATCAGCTTATCGCTTGCAACAGGATGCCAGCTTACTTTAGATTTTTGACCATCAGTAGAACTCACAGCTGAAAAGCTAAAGCTAGTTAATATGAACAGAAAAATTACTTTATTTAATAACATGACTCTCTCCTCTGTATTTATTTAGTGGTTTAACCAATATTGACGACGTTTAAGTTCATCTCTTAATTGCGTGCTAATATTTAAAGAAACCATCTGTTGCTCATTGATAGTAGAAGGCTCTAATAATGCAGTTGCCGTATCAATTAATGAGGTGTAGTCGTTGAAATATAAATCTTGCCCTGGAAATGCAGATTTAAATTGCACAAAAGCTATTTTTGCCTGACTCACATCTCCACCTTTAATGTAATTGAAAATAGATAATGCATGCAGTTGCATCACATTTTGTGAAAGCTGCAACGGCATTTTATGTGAAAAATCACTTATACAATTTGATAATAAACGTGCTGAAGCTAAATATTGTGCCGTTGACCTTGAAGTTCTAGCTGCATTATCTAAAGCTAAAGCGTTATGTTTACAGTTTTCATCTAAAGTAACTGGCTGAACATATTCCGGTTGTTTCTCTTGTGCATTAACATCAAGAACAGCGACGTTAGAAATGGGTTGTACAGTTTTGCTAGTAGGTGTAGTTGAACTACAGCCAGTTAATAAAACAATGCTTGTTGCTAAAGTTAAATAAATAAACTGATGCGTTTTCATTTTCACTCCAAAGTTATTAAATCTATTGGTATGAAATTAACTATGAAAAGCTTTGACGGTTTTTTTGTGACTTATTGTTATTTAATTTTAAATTAATTTAAAAAGTCATTATTTTATGCTGAAGTAAACGTTCATTAATTGATAATCGTTTTAAAATAGGTGAAATAGAAGCGACTGTTACAGGGCCTTTAAGGTGTTTTATCTCATTATTTAAAGACGCAATTTTCGCATCGGTTAAAAATGTAGATAAAGGCAGTAATAAATAATAAAGATCATTACTTAAGCTACTTGGTATTTTAATCGGCCAAGTTTTTTTTTCAGACTTTAAATTAATAAGCTCTTTTTTATATCTAGTAAACATGATTACTTGTTTGGTATTTTCAGGTGTGATAAATAATAACTGGCATAATTTGGCATGTTCTAAAGTTTTAAATCGACCATTTATTAAATCTAATCTATTTGTAGAAAGTGAATCATCACACTTTTTTTCATCCTTATTTAAATAAGTTTTTTGTCGAACATATGCAATTAAATATGGGCTTATTTTTACCACTTTAGCTTTATTATCTTGATGGTTTCCATTTGCCTTTTGTTGTGTATTTTTATCTAAATTAGTCTGTGTATATATAATAAATAATAAAAGTAATACGCTACACACAATCAAAAATAATGACTTTTTATTTTTAGCACCATAATTATGGGGGGATATTTTTTTAAAATCGATTGCTGCTTGTTTAATTAACTTAGTATTTTTGATTGCACCTTTATTAATCGCAGGCAACTGTGAAATAGCCTGTTCTATATCAGCGACTTGAATACAACACGCTTTATACTGGTCTAATTCATCTATGAATGAATTTTGTACTGGTAATAAAAATTTAACGTCAAAACCTAAATCTTGCCAAGTCGTGATTTGATTTTTTGCTAGAACGAGTTTAGTAGCTATATGAGTAACATTTTTAACTGATTTATTTTTTATATTTATTTCGCCAGTTAAGCATAATATTTCATCGTTTTCATTAGGTACACCATCACCTAATAAATCAATAGATTCTAAAAAATGAGCAATATAAAATCCTAGTTGCCAGCTATTACCATGTTCTATATTATCTGATACATCAATGCGATAAGACTGACCATTAAAGTCTTTTTGGATAATACCAGAACCTTTTTTTACAAAGTTGTGATAAGCAGTACTGATATTTAATGATTGCGCAGTACCATTTAGGCATACAATCGACATTACCTCAGGATCATCTATTAATTCAATATCCTGAACTGCAACTAAGCCCTGTGTTGTCGCAATAAAAACATGGCACTTCATTTAATATATTTTACCACCGAGAGTCTTAAACTTTAGCTTATTTATCACTTACAGCTACCGTTTTCATTGATTAAGTTTAATGTTCATATTTAAATATACCACGTAGTGATCTAAATAGAGATGCGAAGCAGATCTATTATAATAAAAATATTTTTGCATTTGGGTCACTTAATAATTGATATTCTTTTGAGTCTTGTTCAAGTATTAACTGACTTTTGCCATCAATTAAATTAGGAAATTGCACTCGTTTAAATTGCTTATTTAACTGACAGTGTAAAATAACCTCATCTGACTGATGATGCTCAGCACTGTGTTCTATCATTAATATGACATATATTTGATCAACATGCTTTTTAGTTGCTTTAAATTTTAAATTAAAACCTTCACCAAATCGTTCATTTAAATCATGCTCACTGCTTGCAGCTGCTTGATAGTCACTTATTGAAAACTGATATTGCTCAAGTAACTGTAAATATTGTTTTCGAATATTTAACTTTTGTTTGATAGCTAACTCAACTTTTAACGTATTCGTTTTGTCTTTAGCAAATATATAAGCAAATAAATCGCCAAACAAAACAACTGAGTGGCTTTGTGTTTCGTGTATTTGTTTTACATGCTGATTTGCAACATAAATTTGCTCTGCCAAACTATTGTTACAAGGCTGCTGATTATTATTCATCGTTCACTCCATAAAGTGAATTTAACTTATTAAAGAATATGGAAGTATCTGAGCGAAAATTTTCATCTTTTGGATTAGCTTGCTGTGACTGCTCACTTAATACTATCTCTAAGTGACTAATAAAGTGGTTTAACTCTTGTTTTAAAATTAACAATAAATCTTGGCCTTCATGATAAATATCAAGTTCTTGCAATTGAGGTAGGACATTAAAACCAGTCTTATTATTTGCATTAAAAATACGATTTGCATGTTTAAATGTTTTATTTAATTCAGGTAACTTTAACTGCCATTTCATCATTTCATTAAACAACACATTTATATTATTTACTTTAGTCTTATTTACATGTTGAGCTAATAAAACGTGTAAACCTTTAAGTAGTTTTTTATCTGTAACCAACTGATTAAACAAGGTAAACATTTGTGCTTGCTGATGATAATGATTTATATGTAATAAAGCCCATAAAGTATCAATAACCTGCTGATAGTTATTGATTATTAATGCATAAAATGAATGGTAATTATTTTTAGGAAACTGATTAAGCTTTTGAGTGATTAATTGGTTATCTTTTTTTCTTGCAGCCTGCACTATTGTAGCTTGCCAAGCTCCAAACACATGTACTCTGGTAACTGTAAGTGCTAACTTTTTAGAAAAAGGTAAACATTCAATAATAGGTTTAAGGGTCAAGGTTTGGTTTTTTGTTAAAAATTTAGGCTTTTCATTTAACCAATCTATCTCTAGTTTATTTTGCTGTAGTTGTACTAGAGTTTGCTCTAAAAGATCCGCTGAAACTTCTCCTGCTTCAATGTTTTCACCGATTGATAAAGATGACCGTGCATTTATTTTAGAGTGAGAAACAGATAAAGCATGATGAAATGAAACCAATTCAAAGAAACAGCTGGAAAATAACTTAAAACCTAAATTATTACCTTCATCACTGGCTTTGAGCCAAAAATTTAAAATATATTCATCGGTTAACCATGACGTACTATTTAATTTACTTTCTTTGGTAGCAATATTATCTAAAAAGCTTGCCATAAAACGGAAGCGTCGTTGCTCTTGCGCTGATGACAAGTGAAGAGTTAAAAATTGATATATTTTTTTTTGTATGTGAGATGTGATTTCTTTTATTTTTGCAACATCTGCTGCCACTAAGCTTAATTCAAATTCATTTATTAATTTAGGGTCTATATAAACGATAAATTCCAAAAGTGCAGCGAGTAAACCCACTCGAGAAATTGATATATCAAATTGTGTACTTTTAAGGCCTATCCGCAGTACGTTATCAGTTATAAATACCTCACATTCACTATTATTAAACTTGTTTTGAAAGTAATTTTTAACATGTGCTTGCGATAAAAACGTATTTTGCCAAAAGTAACTTAATAATGGCGAAAAGCGACGTGTATTTTCATTTTTTTTAGGCACTTGATAATTGATGATCGCAAAACATAAATAACTTAACTCTAAACATAGTTTGCCATAATTTCGACATACTATATTTTGCGATAAACTATCTATCTCGTGTTTTTTGAATTTTTTTTGCTCACTATTATTTAATGACGGCATTTCTCTTAAAGAATAAAATATGCCTTGAAGCTCATCACTTACACCAAAGTTAGTGATCACACTTGTCATTTTTTGCAAAATACCACTTCCTCTGCTTATAAATCTTGCGCTAGCCTAAACCCATCATCATCAAAACGAGCATTTTTATCATGACGATATCTGACACCTAAACGTAACTGACTTTGTTTGTTTTTATAGGAACCATCTTTTACAACGGCTTTATTACAACGTCCTGTTAACCAGGGAAATCCATCATTTGGCGCATTTTTAAAGTTATCATTCCAACAGTCTTGTACTAACTCTTTCACATTACCGTGCATATCATATAAACCAAAACTGTTTTTATAATAAGTTTTAACATCATCGGGATATTTTTGTTTTTCACACTTATTTGAATAATAACCAAATCGTGCTTGTGAGCAATTTATACGATCACCCCAGCTATATTTATCATAACTACCCGCTCTTGCAGCATACTCCCATTCAGCTTCGCTTGGTAAGCGATATTTTTGTCCTGTTTTTTTATTAAACCAAGGTATAAATTGTTTTGTTATTTCATTCCAACTTATATTTACAACAGGTTTATTTTTACTGTTTATAAAGCCTTTAGGTTTATGCAAACACACTTTATCTTTATAACACGCTTGCCATAAAGCAAATGTGACTTCTGTAGTCATGAGTTTAAAAGAAGCGACTTTTACGCTATGCACTGGTACTTCATAGCTAGAAATATCCTTTGAGCCCATCATAAATTCGCCTGAAGGGATCGTTATAAATTGCACATCAAAGGAGTGAAAAAATAGTCGTTTACTTTTAAATTGAGCCACTTTTACTGATGCTTTCTCTATATATTTACCTTGCATTTGGTTTTGTAAGTAATCAATATAACTTTGCTCTGTATCGTTTTGACTAGCTAATTCCCAAGCTTTATTATCTAATTCAATGGCTTTATTTTTGCGTATTAAAACTAAGCGAGATAATTTATCTTCAGCCTGCTTGATATACTTGCCATTTTTTTTATCTAATAAATACTTTTGATATGATTTTTCGCTATTTATTGTTTTGGCTTGTTGCCAAGCAAAATCATCATCTTGATTAAGCTTAGCTTTTTTACCTTTGACTAATTGATTTAAATTATCTTTTGCTTGTTTCAAATAAGGGTTTTTAGGATTTTTTTCGATATAGTTTTTATAAGCGACCTCTGAATTTTTAACTTTAACTGCAATCCATTTATTATAAATAATCTCATCAACTCTTGATTTGGCTAAAACCCCATATTCACCATCAGAAAACGTTTGGCTAAAACTATCATAGCTATTAACATCATTTAACTCTTTTGCCGATACCCATGCACTTTCTTCTAATTGAAAATGTTCAAACCAACTTATTGCGGTGAAAATTAAAGCGATTAAAGTTAATAATATGATTAGTTTATTTTTATATGTTTGGAATAATAGTGCGATTGAATCAAAGTGATTATTAATATGTATAACTGAATTTACCGATTTTTGCTTTGTATTTTGTATTTTATGCTGAATTTTATTTTTTACTTGTTGGTTTTCTAACTTTTCTTTAAAAAACTCACAAGCTTGTTCTTCAGTTAGTCCAATAACTTTTCCCGATTCAATTAAAGCGTTTTTTACATTTATATTAGTTGTTATATTGGGTATCTGTTTATCTAGGCTGGCTAACCAGTTTTTCAAAGGTAATATTTGACACCTAACACTAAGTTCAATCTCTAAAATAAAACGATTTAGGTCGTCTTCTTCTAGTCCTACAGCATGAGCGAGAGTAATTAGTTCCTGCTTGTTATCATAAGATATTTCACCTTTACTTATTAATATAGCTACAGTTTTTTCGTATAGAAGCCTAAGCTCACTCTTTATTTTAAGCTTTGGATATTCACTCATAATTGTCCTATCTGCATTATATTACTTTATTTTCTTTAATTTTTCTTAATTAGATAACTAACCTTTTTATTAATAGACCAGCTTACCATTAGGTTGATAGATTGATTCCCATTGTCTTACTTTTTGCTTGCGTGTCAACATACTAATACTTTCATGCGCTTTTCTTTGCGTTTCTATAGTAGCAATAGGCGCTTGTTTGGGTGCTCTATATTTTTTATTACGCGTTAAATTATGGCGTCTAATTTTTCTAATATGACTTAACTTTGCTAATTCCGTTTCAGATAAGTATTTATAGTCATCATTGTGATCAAAAACATCTTTATTTCCCGTATTTTCTGCAAAATATTCACTTATATGTTTTTTTATTAATTTATTCACCAATACATGTTTTTTGAAAATTTTACTTGTAGATATGACTTTACGAACATATTGATTTGTTGCAGGTATTACCTTTAAACTGCCATCATACTGCCTTACAGCTGAGCCGCCATTATAATGAGATAAAGCAATATCTAATCTTTGATCATATGTATTCATAAGTTGCTTTAAATATCTAATACCTATATCTATATTAATAGCAATATCATAAAGTTGTGCTGCTGATACTTTAAACTCTCCCATTGCTGTTGCAGGCATAATTTGCATCACCCCTCTTGCTCCGGCATGGCTTAATGCATCGCCTTCAAAATTAGACTCAACCTTAGCAACTGAAAGGGCTATAATGGGGTCTAAGTCATACGCTATAGATTTTTCTATAATGGTATTCATCACTTTTAATTTTTCTGATTGATATGATGCCAGTGCACCTTGAGAGAAAAGCATTAATACACAGCCGACAAAACACATATTAATAATACTTCTTATCACCTGCACTCTAATATTTAAAGTTTTGATTATTTTAACCATTATTTTTTCTCCAGACGTGACAACCATTCATTGTTTAAGGTTGTTATGGAAAGGTTTGAGTTATTTATTTGTGTTTTGATAGCTATAACCTCAGAAATTGATAAAGTACTTTCTATAGCCAAAATAAGCCTTTCCTGTGAGTTAAACTTATTAGGCTTTATTCGCTTTAGCGCTGCATCATAAAAATCGCCATGATAATAAATCACATACTTAAGTGATCCTGCTTTATCTGATTTTGCCTTATTATCTTGAATAACGTCGATTGTTTTTTCTTTATCTAATTGTTGATTTAGTTTTGACTTTGCTGGCACTCCCATAGATATAAGAGTCAAGATTAATAGTGAAAAAAAAGCCATAGATAATGCTAATGCAACTTCAGTTAATGCTTGAGTTGTTGAGTTTTCATGTTCTTTTAAATGAATAGCCACAATACCACTTACGAATAATCTTTATATAAAAGAGATATAAAAGGGTTTGAGTGATTTTATTGACTGTTTGGGATTTAAACTGAAGATTTGTTAAAGCGAAAAAAGTGAGTTGAAAATAAAAAAGGTTTGATATAAAACCAAACCTTTTAAATAAGACTAGCAACTAAGCTGCTTATTTTATTGACATTTAATTTCACTACGGCCTTTATAAGCAACTTTATCGCCTAAAGTACCTTCAATGCGAAGTAGTTGGTTATATTTAGAAACACGGTCAGAACGACACAGTGAACCCGTTTTGATTTGACCTGCAGCAGTACCTACCGCTAAGTCAGCAATTGTTGCATCTTCAGTTTCACCTGAACGATGTGAAATAACAACTGTAAAACCAGCATCTTTAGCCATTTTGATTGCTTCTAAAGTTTCAGTAAGCGAACCAATTTGGTTGAATTTGATTAAAATAGAGTTACCGATGTTTTCATCGATACCACGCTTAAGGATTTTAGTATTAGTAACAAATAAATCATCACCTACTAACTGTACTTTTTCACCAATTTTATCAGTTAATATTTTCCAACCAGCCCAATCACTTTCGTCTAAGCCATCTTCAATTGAAACAATTGGGTGACGCTCAGAAAGACCCGCTAAATAATCAGCAAAACCAGCTGAATCAAATACTTTACCTTCGCCTTTAAGGTCGTATTTACCGTCAACGAAGAATTCAGATGCGGCACAATCTAGCGCTAATGTGATATCTTTATTCATTTCGTAACCAGCAAGCGTTACAGCTTCGGTGATGATAGCAAGAGCTTCTTCATTTGATGCTAAATCAGGTGCAAAACCACCTTCATCACCTACAGCGGTGCTTAAACCACGATCACTTAATACTTTTTTAAGAGTATGGAAAATTTCAGCACCCATACGTAAAGCTTCATTGAAAGTAGATGCGCCTACAGGCTGGATCATGAACTCTTGAATATCAACGTTGTTATCAGCATGCTCACCACCATTGATGATGTTCATCATAGGTACTGGCATAGAATATTGACCTGAAGTGCCATTTAAATCAGCGATATGTTCATAAAGCTCAACACCTTTATCAAGTGCAGCAGCTTTAGCAACAGCTAATGACACAGCAAGAATAGAGTTTGCGCCAAATTTTTCTTTATTTTCTGTACCATCAAGCTCAATCATAATGGCATCAATAGCTGCTTGTTCAACTGGATTTTGACCAATTAAAGCTTCGCCAAGTTCGCCATTAATGTAATTTACTGCTGTTAGAACACCTTTGCCTAAATAACGTGATTTATCACCATCGCGTAACTCTAATGCTTCACGGCTACCTGTTGATGCGCCAGATGGTGCACATGCTCGACCCCAAAGACCGTTATCTAAATGTACATCTGCTTCAACAGTTGGATTACCGCGTGAATCCATTATTTCACGACCAATGATTTTTACTATTTTTGACATTTTAGTTCCTCTTCCCAATGATAATTTTAGTGATTGTGGATATTAATATTAATACCAATTCCATTAAATATATGGTTACTAACTTTATAGAACAGGTATAAATTTTCACATTAAATTTTTGCAATAAAAAAGCCGTGTCAGTGCACGGCTTCTATTACTTCACTACGATGGTAATGATGATTTTTGATATTTTTTGGCTGCTGCAACAAAGCCTGTAAATAATGGGTGTCCATCTCGGGGCGTTGATGTGAACTCAGGGTGAAACTGAGCAGCTATAAACCAAGGGTGGTCTTTATTTTCAATAATTTCAACTAATTTTTTATCTTCAGATAACCCTGTAAATGAAAGACCTGCAGCTTCTAGCTTCCCAACAAAGTTATTGTTAACTTCATAACGATGGCGATGACGTTCAAATATTTCATTCGAGCCATATACTTCAGATACTTTAGAACCAGGTGTTAAGTGACATTTTTGTGCGCCTAAACGCATTGTGCCACCTAAATCAGATGCTTCATCACGTTGCTCAACTTTACCTTCTGAGTCTAACCATTCAGTGATAAGACCAACAACTGGTGCATTACTATTTGCATTAAACTCAGTTGAGTTTGCATCTTCAAGACCAGCAACATTACGTGCATATTCAATTAAAGCAACTTGCATACCTAAACATATGCCTAAATATGGGACTTTATTTTCACGTGCATATTGTGCTGTAAGAATTTTACCTTCGACACCTCTACCGCCAAAACCACCAGGTACAAGAATTGCGTCTAAACCAGCTAATACTTCTACGCCTTTGCTTTCAACATCTTGTGAGTCAACATATTTAATATTAACTGTAACACGATTTTTAAGACCTGCGTGTTTTAATGCTTCATTAACTGATTTATATGCATCTGGTAATTCAATGTATTTACCAACCATACCAATTGTTAATTCTGTTGTAGGGTTAGACTCTTGATAAAGAACTTGTTCCCACTCTTCAAGATTTGCTTCAGGGCAATCTAAATGGAAGCGACGACACACGAGATCATCTAAACCTTGAGATTTTAATAATGCAGGGATCTGGTATATGCTTGGTACATCTTTTAATGAGATAACGGCTTTTTCTTCAACATTAGTAAATAAAGAAATTTTAGCGCGTTCGTTTGCGGGTATTGCTCTATTTGAACGACAAATTAATACATCTGGTTGAATACCAATTGAACGAAGCTCTTTTACTGAATGTTGCGTTGGCTTCGTTTTAAGCTCTCCTGCGGCACCTAAATATGGTAATAAGGTTAAGTGCATGTAAAGTGCAGACTCACGACCTAACTCAGTACCTAATTGGCGAATCGCTTCAAGGAAAGGTAGTGATTCTATATCGCCTACTGTGCCGCCAATTTCAACCATAGCAACATCATAACCTTCAGCACCTTCAATTACACGACGTTTGATGTCATTTGTAATATGTGGGATCACTTGGATGGTAGCACCTAAATACTCCCCTTTACGCTCACGACGTAAAACATCTTCAAAAACACGCCCTTGTGTAAAGTTATTTTTCTTAGTCATTTTAGTACGAATAAAACGTTCGTAATGACCTAAATCTAGATCTGTTTCTGCACCATCTTCAGTTACAAAAACTTCACCATGCTGAATTGGACTCATAGTACCTGGATCGACATTGATATATGGGTCTAATTTTAGAATAGTCACTTTTAAGCCGCGTGCTTCTAAAATTGCTGCTAATGATGCAGCAGCAATACCTTTACCCAAGGATGAAACCACGCCACCCGTTACGAAGATAAATTTTGTACTCATGAGAACCCTAAAATGTGAAAAAACAGTATACCCAAACGACCTAAAGACAATGAATTCAATTGATATAAAATGATTATCAGCCATTGATTTTAGGAAAGGCTTAACACCTTGTCAAAATCAATAACTCAATAAGAACAACTTTTAATCCATTGAAGAAATGCTTGAGGAATTCCACTTTAATATTACATTTTATGAAAAACAGATAATTGTTATTGCATAAAAACATCTAAAATTAGAATTGCGCAAGCATTTTAAGTTTTGTATCTTATGTAGTTTGGGCATTTACCAAGACGGGACGAAATTATACTAAAAACCTAATCTTTTCTCAATGAGAATTATAAAAAATATGATCATTTATTTTTCTCACTTACCTTAACTTCTTCCCATATCATACCCAGCTGTTCCAATGTAACATCTTCAAATTTAATCTTTTGTTGGCTTAAATGTATTTCTAATTGCATAAACCTATTAGTGAACTTTTGATTTGCCTCTCGTAATAGTTGCTCTGGGTCCTTTTTTGCGTGTCTAGCAACATTTACTAAAGCAAACATTAAATCTCCAATTTCTTCGGCAGTTTTATCTGAGTAAGGGTCTAAATAAAGTTCTTGTTCAACTTCATCCACTTCCTCTTTTACTTTATCCCAGGCTCCTGAAACTTCAGGCCAATCAAATCCAATATGAGCAACGCGCTTTTGGATTTTATTTGCTTGACTTAAAGCGGGTAAATTTTTTGGAATATCAGCTAAAACTGAAACTTCTTTTCCTGCTTTTATTTCTCTTTCTTTCGCTTTCTCATTTTCCCAGTTTTGCTTGATTTTAATCTCATCATTAAATTTTTGTTCTCCAAATACATGTGGATGACGGCGGGTAAGCTTTTCACATACAGTTTCAACGATATCATTAAAATTAAAATGCTGATCTTCAGTCGCTAATTGTGCATAAAAAATCACTTGAAAAAGTAAATCGCCTAATTCTTTTTTTAACTCATTAAAATCACTTTGTTCAATTGCATCAGCAACTTCATAGGCTTCTTCAATGGTATGAGGCACAATTGATTTATAGCTTTGCTTTAAATCCCATGGACAACCTGTTTCAGGTGTACGTAATTGCTTCATGATTTCTATTAAGTTTTCTATTGGGTGACTCAAAATTTATTACCTTATTGGTATAGCAAAGGCCAATATATCCTTCCCCTTTGCATATATAAATGCTACATGGAAATACATGATTTCAGCAAGTCGACAAACGTGCCAAATGCTAGGGGCTGTTGATCTTTCGAGATTACTTTTGCAGCGAATTGTTGGGAATTTATACAAGGCAGAGGCTTTGTCATGTGGTTGTTCCACATAAAAAGCCGATAACGCAGTAAAAATGCCCAACAAACGCTGTCCGAAGGATTCGGCTAAAAGCATTTTATTCTTTGTTGAGTCGTATTTACTTAGAATGACTAGGCTACACACTACTCGCCGCGACTAAAATGCTTTTATCTCGAACAAAATTTAACCCTGAAAGATCAACAGCTCCTAAGCATAAGAGTATCGTTAAGTCATATTCTCAACAAATATCTTATAACAACGCAGTTGGCCGCTTATCGTCTGCCCTACGTGAGTTATTATTTAAATTTTCGTAACAGATTTATTAATGATGACGCATAGCTTCATACACACCTTCTATTTGTCGTACCTTTGTTAATACACGATTCATTGCAGATAAATCTGTAATTTCAAGTTTCATATCAAAAATAGCTAACTGTTTTTGCGGCTGTGTGTTTAAGCTCATATTCAATACATTAATTCGTTCATTTGCGAGCACAGAACTAATATCACGCATCAATGCTGGTCTATCATTGGCTTCAATACGTATAGTCAATGCATAATTAGTTTGAACATCTTCAGCCCAACTAACATCAGTTACACGCTCAGGTGCTGAATTACACAGTTGAATAAACTGTTCACAATCATTGCGGTGTACGGCAATTCCTCTACCTAAGGTGATATATCCTGAAATCGTATCTCCTGGCACAGGTTGACAACAACCCGCAACATGGCTCATTAAGCTACCAACACCGTCAACAACAATGCCATTTTTGTCACCTTTTGTAGTACATGCTTTATGATGATGTTTAAACTTTGGTATGTCGTCTTTTACTTGTCTACTTTGTAAGTAATTTATAAATTGTGCTAAACGAACATCCCCAGCACCAATAGCAACTAATAACTCATCAACTTGGTTGAAATTAAAACGTTTTACAGCACCTTCTAATTCTTTATTAGTAAGTTCATGTTTAATTAACTCAGCATCAGCGATTTCTTTTCCTGCGGCTAAGTTTTTATCTCTATCTTGTTGTTTAAACCAATGATGGATTTTCGCACGTGCTCTGGAAGATTTAATATAACCAAGAGAAGGATTTAACCAATCACGACTTGGACTAGGTTCTTTTTTTGTTAATATTTCAATTTGATCGCCCGTTACTAATTGA
Source organism: Pseudoalteromonas sp. NBT06-2 (assembly GCF_002276045.1). Taxonomy (GTDB): domain Bacteria; phylum Pseudomonadota; class Gammaproteobacteria; order Enterobacterales; family Alteromonadaceae; genus Pseudoalteromonas. The sequence continues at coordinate 58,489 of NZ_NQMR01000021.1, forward strand.
TGCGTAAACGGCACAATTTTACCAAATATTTTAGCTCCAATGCATCTATGTCCCACATTGGAATGAATATAATAAGCAAAATCAAGTGGTGTAGATCCCAAAGGCAAATCAACAATGTCACCTGAAGGGGTAAATACATAAGCGCGATCTTCAATCACTTGATTTTTTAGCTCTTCAGCAAGTTCCATATCATCTGCTAGGCTAGAATCATCAACCACTTCTTCTTGCCATTGCAATAATGAACGTAACCAGTTTATTTTTTGATCATACCCTGACTTTTTACTCGGTAATGATCCTTCTTTATACTTCCAATGCGCAGCAACACCAAGTTCAGCATTTTCATGCATAGCTTGCGTTCTAATTTGTACTTCAACTGTTTTCCCTTCAGGGCCAAGCACCACTGTATGAATTGATTGATAACCATTAGGTTTAGGTGTCGCAATGTAATCATCAAACTCTTTATGCAAATGCTGCCAATTTGTATGCACAATACCTAATGCAGCATAACAATCTTGGATATGATCAACTACAACTCTTATAGCACGTATATCAAATAGCTGTTCAAAATCGTAGTTCTTTTTATACATTTTTTTGTAAATGCTAAAAATATGCTTGGGACGCCCATCAACTTGCGCGTCTACATTTGCTTCATCTAATTTTGATTGAATAGAAGCAACCATATTTGTCATATAAGATTCGCGATCTAGACGTTTGTCATCTAATAACTTTGCAATTTTTTTATAATATTCAGGATGTAAATAACGAAAAGAAAGATCTTCTAATTCCCACTTTATTTGTCCAATACCCAAACGATTTGCTAAAGGAGCAAAAATACTACTTGTTTCTTTGGCTGCAATTACGCGCTCTTCTTCGTTAGCATTTTTGACACTACGTAAGTGGCATACCTGTTCTGCTAGTTTTATTACTACAGCACGTACATCTTCAACCATAGCTAAAAGCATACGCCTGATATTATCTATCTGCACAGTACCTTTATTTTGATGCGCTAAGGTGCTAATTGTCGCCATTTGAAAAACGCCTTTAAGCAAGCTTGCTAAAGAATTGCCTAATTTGTCTTCAACATTTTCAATGGTGATAACTTTCCTTAAATAAAAAGGGGTTAAATAGGCGGTCGCAAGTGTTTCTGGATCCATATTTAGCCCAGCTAATATTTCAACCATTTCCCTTGATTGTTCAAATAGTAAGTTTTCATCCAAATCCTGGCAAAAATCTATTGCTAGACGCATTGTAACTAGCTGTTCATCATTTAGATCAATTAATTCTAGCCAATGAGTCTCTGAATCATCATTTATATGCGATTGACGAATTGAAACCATAAAACACTTCCTTTTTACGACTAATACTTACTAAGACTTTGCAAACAAAGCCATAGTTTCAACATGTCCGGTATGTGGAAACATGTTCATTAAGCCAGTTTTACTAATATTAAAACCAGCATCTACAATTAATTTACTATCTCTCGCTAATGTTACTGGATCGCAAGATACATACAATATACGAGAAAAATGCTTTAGTTTAAGTTGAGATAAAATATCAAATGCTCCCGCTCTTGAAGGGTCAAGTACTAATACGTCATACTCTTCATTAAACCAGCTTGATTTTGCCATTGGTTCATTTAAATCCTGACAAAAAAACTTTGCATTTTCTATTTGATTATTTTGCGCATTAAACTTTGCCATTTCAACAGACGAAGATACACCTTCTATACCAATGACCTTATTTACTCTTTGTGCCATCGGTAAACTAAAATTACCAATACCACAAAATAAGTCCAGTATTTTTTCATCATTTTTTAAATTTAACCAGTCAATTGCTTGTTTTAACATTGCCCTATTAACTTTATGATTAACTTGAATAAAATTATCAAAAGAAAAATTAAACTTAATATCAAACTCATTTATAAAATAATGCAGAATATACGTACTTTTATTATTAATGACTGCTTGTATTGCCGCATTTTTGTCAGTAAATTTATATTGTCCTGTTTCACCTTCGAATACGATTTTCCAGCCATTTTTATCTGCCTCTAAAGCGATTAAATTAATATCTTTTTCACTTAATGGCTTTATATGACGAATTATAATTAAAGCCAGAACTTCAGTCTTATATAATTGTAAATGTGTAATCGACTGACCTGTTTTAAGCCTTGCTAATAGTGGATGGAACACGTCAAAAATATTATTAAAACAAGACTCTAAAACTTGGCAACTATTAATATTGATTATCTTTTTTGAACCCTTTTGACGATAACCAAATAAATATTCTTTTTTATTTTTATCATAAAATACTGCTATACGGGCTGTTCGACGATATGATAAAGGCTGACTATTTATGACCGATTGCCAATTTAAGTCTATTTTTGCATCACCTAAAAACTTTTCAAATAAAGAGTTAACGGCTTTTTGCTTTTCAGCTAATTGTTGCTCTGTAGCTAAATGCTGCAACTGACACCCGCCACAAACGTTATAATGAACACAAAATGGCTGAACCCGATATGGACTGGGCGTTATCACTTTATTTACCGTGTAACGTTCAAATTTAGCTTTACTTTGTGTCAAAGTGGCTAATACAGTTTCTCCAGGTAAAGCACCTTCAACAAAACCCACTTTTTTATTTACTCTCGTAATACCTATCCCTTCATGGTTTAAAGTATCGATAGTCAGTTGCTGCTTTCGTTTTACAACTGTTTTTTTTTGTGGCTTGAAAAATAGTGCCATTAATAATGCCTTGATTATGTTTTCGATTAAATAAATTGCACTTAAAATTCAATAAATAAAAGCACAATGATTGATTAAGCAAAACTTAAGCTTTACTCTTAGTTATTAAATTAAAAATATTAAAAATTACTTTATATGACTAAATTAGGTTTAAAAGAATGGGTTTTATTACTCACTTTAATGCCCGCAATGATCATAGGTTTAGTACTTGGATCTTATTTTACTATAAATCGTTATTTTGAATTAAATGACTTTTTAATTAAACAGGGAACTCATATTATTGAATCTTTAGCAATTTCAGCTGAAGACGCTTTATTCAATAAAGATAAAAATACATTAAACCGTTTAATTCGTCATAGTCATAATAAACAATCACCTTTAATTAAAAGCATTGCTGTATTTAATCATGATAATCAGTTGGTTGTTACTAGTAATAATCATCGTCACTTTTCACAATTAAAGCAAAAAACAAACACTAATTTAAATAAAAGTACTACAGTCACATTTTACGATAATTATATTGTTTTCCATACGCCTATTTTTGATCATTCAACCTCAATGAATAGTGTAACCTTAACTCAAGCTCTGCCGATTATTGGTTTTATTGCGATACAAGTTAACAAAGAGCAAGCTATTATGGCAAAACAGCAATCTGTCATTTTTAGTATTGTTGTTATTTTATCTACTTTAATTTTAGCTTTAATACTTTCCTTAAGATTAAGCCAACGCTTATCTAAACCACTACAAAAAATTGTTTTAGCAATAGATAAATTGAAAGAAGGTAAACAAGATATTGCGATAGATACACCCATGGGTGGTGAATTTGAACTGATCAGACAAGGTTTAAATAATATATCTCATAATATGATCATGCAAAAAGATGAAATGCAAAAAAATATAGATCAAGCCATCAGTGATTATAGAGAAACACTAGAGCAATATGAAACTCAAAATATCCAGTTAAATATTGCAAAACAAGATGCACAAGATGCCAACAGAGTAAAATCAGATTTTTTAGCTAAAATGAGTCATGAATTGAGAACACCATTAAATGGGGTTATCGGATTTACTAGGCAACTTTACAAAACCCCTTTAAATGAAAACCAAGTTGATTATTTAGATACTATAGAGTTATCAGCTAATAGTTTATTAAATATTATTAGTGATATTCTTGATTTTTCCAAGCTGGAAGCTGGCGCAATGGAGCTTGAGAAAATACACTTTCAATTAAGAGATACAGTAAATGAAGTTTTGACTTTGTTAGCGCCAAGTGCCCATGAAAAGTCATTAGAGTTATCAATTTATATACAAGATAAAGTCCCTGAAAATTTAATTGGCGACCCAACTCGATTCAAACAAATACTGATTAATTTGATTAGTAATGCAATTAAATTCACTGAATCAGGTAGCATAACGATCGACATAGAATGTCGTCTTTTTGATATCAAACATACCTCGTTATTGGTCGCAATTAAAGATACGGGTCATGGTATCAGTACCGATAAACAAGACTCTTTATTTATGGCATTTGGACAGGCAGATTCTAGTATCACCAGAAAGTTTGGCGGCACAGGCTTAGGTTTAATTATCACTAAACATATTGTTGAAGCGATGAAAGGCGGCATTTCCTTAAACTCAGCTTTAGGCAAAGGTAGCTGTTTTACATTTAATGCAATGTTCGAACTACCAGAACATGATTATATAGATATATTGCCAATCAATAGCCTCAAACAAAAACACGTTTTATATTTTGAACCCCATGAACATTCACATGATTCAACTTTAACCATATTAGAAAACTGGGGACTACGTGTTGAAGCATGTAAAACTATAGAAGAGTTAGAGTCCACGCTCAATCAAGAGTTGAATTTTGATATATCGATTATAGGACACAGCCCATCACCTGATACAATGAAAGAGATACGAACCTTGGTCAGCATGACTCGTGAGCATACTGATTACCTTTATTTAATGGTTAATACAATTTCTCATAATATGCGTGAAGCACTTGTCACTATTGGTGCAGATGCCTGCTTAAGTAAACCTGTCAATCATAAAAAATTATGTGAAACTTTAGCCGCGCCATACCGATTAGATCACCCTTCAATTCACACACCAACAGCCAATGAACAAGTTTTACCTTTAAAAGCATTAATTGTTGATGATAATGCAGCAAACCTCAAACTCCTTTGCACATTATTAGATGAGCAAATCGAAAGCTTTGATACCGCACATAATGGTGCTCAGGCTCTGAGTTTAGCTAAGAGCCGTAAATATGATTTAATCTTTTTAGACATTCAAATGCCTATTATGGATGGTATAACCGCCTGTAAAATGATTTTAGATTCATCCCTAAATGAAGATACCCCTATTATAGCCGTAACGGCTCATGCGCTAGCTAGCGAAAAAGAACACTTATTAAAAATAGGTTTTAGAGGATATTTAACCAAGCCATTAGACGAAGATATGCTACGTCAAGCTATCCATGAATACGGTGAACACAATATGCCTAAAAAGAACTTGAAAATTCCAAAGACTAAAACAAACAAATATAAACTCAACTCTCCAAATGCACCATTTAAAAGCAGTATTGTAGATTGGTCTCTTGCATTAGAGCGTGCAGGCGGTAAAAGTGAACTAGCTCATGAAATGCTTAATATGTTAATGAGGAGCATTCCTGAAACACAAAAGAAATTAGAGCAAGCTTATATAGACCGAGAGCGTGAAATAATTCTGCAAATCATACATAAATTCCATGGTGCTTGCTGTTATACCGGAGTGCCAAAATTAAAAACATTAGCAGAGACTATGGAGCTTTCACTTAAAAAAGGTGCTTCGATACAAGATATCGAGCCAGAACTTTTTGAGTTTCAAGATGAGTTAATTAACTTGATGTCTGATGCCAGTATAGAAGAAATATCATAAACTGTGATTAATCTTCCCTACTCGTTTTAGAGAAGATTATACCCAAGCCACTTGATAATGCTTGTTTCAGAATTTATCAGGTGAGTTAGCACAAGGCACATCATTTTAGGAATGCTTATTGCCTTCAAACTGATGTAACGTAGTGATTACTTACCTGATAAATTCCCTACGGTCGGGTTTTAAATGGTTAACTACCGCGTTATTTATGTTGATAAGGGAATAACCATTACCTGCAATAAATGTCTTGTATTTGACCATTTAAACTCCCGCTGAAATCATGCATTTCCAAGTAGCTTGGGTATATTATGTTCTTTTATGTAATAAATAAGTCGCAAAAGCAATAAAAATTAGACTAGGTACAATCGCACCAATAGCAGGTGGGATCTCATAAACTAACACAATCGGGCCAAAAATTTTGTCCGTTAAGTTAAATACAATACCTGTCACAACACCCATTATAATTCTTGCGCCCATTGTAACAGTACGTAAAGGACCAAAAATAAATGATAAAGCAACCAGCAACATTACAGCAATTGATACCGGTTGCATTAATTTACGCCAGAGCGCTAATTCATAATTACTGGTATCTTGATCGTTTTGCTCTAAATAATTTAAATAAGATATAAGACCTGAAAATGCCAAAGATTCTGGCTTTATTGACACAACGCCTAATTTTTCAGGTGTTAAATCAGAATGATACAACTCTTGTTCGAGTGTTTGTGAAGTTACTTTATCTTTTCCTAAGTGAATACGATTGACATCTTTTAACATCCAACCTTGTGGGTGGGCTGTTGCTGTTTTTGCTTGAGTAACTTGCTTGAGCTCTAATGTCATTTTATCAAAATCATACATATTGAGTCCATTTAAACGCCCAGAAGAATCAACATTTTCTATATTAATAAATACGTCACCATCTTTTGCCCAAATACCTTTTTTAGCATTTAAAACACTGCCTCCTGATATGGCCGATACTCTGAGCTTTTTTGCTGCTTTTTGTGCTTCAGGGACACCCCACTCACCTATTGCCATCATGCACAAAGCTAAAAATAAAGCGGTTTTCATAACCGACATGATTATTTGTAAACGAGACATACCAGCTGATTGCATTACAACTAGCTCACTATTTGAAGCCAACGCACCTAAACCAGTTAAACCACCAATAAGCGCAGCCATAGGAAAGAATAATACCAAATCACCAGGCATACTATACAAGGTATAAAGTCCTGCTGCTGCTAAATCATAGGTACCACGACCAACCGATCTCAGCTGCTCAATAAATTTAATTAAAGTATTTAGTCCTACTAACACCATCAAAGCAAAACCCGTGGTTTGTATAATGCTGCGGCCTAAATACCAATCAAGTGTTTTCAACTCATCATGCCTTTTAAATAATGCTTAAAATAAACGATTTTATTATTACTAAAAATGTATTTAAACTAACTAGCCGTTTTTTTAAATTTAGCGAAAATAAATGAACCTATGGGTCTGTCTTTTAAGATAAGTAAGGAACCAATAAATAACGCTGATAAATGGATCCACCACAAACCTAGAGATTGAGGGATTTTACCGTCGGCCAATGCAAATTTAGCTGCATTTAAAAATATAAAATACCCTAGATATAAACCAAGTGCTGGTACTAATTTAGCAAACTTACCTTGACGTGGATTAACAACACTTAAAGGAACTGCTAGCAAGGTCAAGATAGGTATTGATAATGGGATCGCAATACGCCATTGAAACTCTGATCTGGCCTCATTGTTATCCATAACGGCAAGCTCATAGCTTGGTACAGCTTTTAGTTTTCGCCTTTTATGCTCAATGGCTTGCTCTTGAATTTGAACATCATACCCTTCAAATTCGGTATAAGTTAATTCTTGACTCTTATTTTGAATTTCATATCTTTTACCATTTGATAATATGAGCTTTTGCTCCCCAGATATATCTTCAACAACAGTGCCTTTTTCTGCATAAACAATTTGAGCTTTTTTATTAGCTTCAGGTGCTAAGTTTTGCTCTTCTTGTGATTCTGGCAATTGCGCTACAAACACACGTTTTAACTCACTACCACCTTGATTTATATCGTGAATAAAAACAACGGCTTTACCATTTTCTGTTTGCTGGAAACGTCCAGCTCTTAAAGATGATAATCCAGCATCAGCTTCAGCCTGCTCTCTTAACTGATATTCTTGTTCACTCGCCCAAGGCGCCAAATATAAAGTAACAATACCTGCAAATATAGCCATGATAAAACTTGAAACTAAGGTTACGCGAGTAACATACCACTCACTTACACCACATGCTTTTAAGACAGTCATTTCACTGTCAGCATAAATTCGACTGTAAGCTAAAATAATACCAAGGAATATGCTCAAAGGTAGTATTAAAGAAGCTAACTGAGGTAGTTTAAGTGCTAAAAACGACATCACTAACTTGCCAGGGATCCCGCCTTCTGAAGCTGAACTTAAAATGCGTACAAATTTTTCACTGACAAAAATTGTCATCAAAGTAAAGAAGACTGCAAATTGAGATTTAAGTATCTCAACAGTTAAATAACGAAAAATTAGCAATCTATGCCCCTATAAACATCTCTTTTCACTGGAATAGTGTGGAATTTCGAGTAAACTTGTTATTTTTAGAAGTTAATTATATGTCATTGACGCTGAAGGTACACAAAAATTTGTAACTAGCGGCAATAGAAAGCAAATTAAAGGTAGGTGTCGCTATGGAATTTAGCGTAAAAAGCGGAAGTCCGGAAAAGCAAAGAAGTGCTTGTATTGTTGTTGGTGTTTATGAACCACGACGTTTATCTCCGATTGGTGAGCAGTTAGATCGTATTAGCGATGGTTATATCTCAAACTTATTACGCCGTGGAGATTTAGAAGGTAAACCAGGACAAATGTTGCTACTACACCATGTACCTAATGTACTGAGTGAGCGCATACTGCTTGTAGGTTGTGGTAAAGAACGTGAATTAGATGATAAACAATATAAACAGATCATCTCAAAAACAATCAGCACTTTGAATGAAACGGGTTCAATGGAAGCTGTATGCTTTTTAACTGAGCAGCACGTAAAAGGGAGAGATACTTACTGGAAAGTGCGTCAAGCAGTTGAAACAACCCAAGACAGTTTATATACGTTTGATCAACTTAAAAGTAAAAAAAGCGATACTCGTCGCCCTTTACGAAAAATAGTCTTTAATGTACCAACGCGCCGTGAATTGACAATTGGTGAAAGTGCAGTAGAGCATGGACTTGCTATCGCTGAAGGCATGAAATTATGTAAAGACGTTGCAAATATGCCACCAAACATCTGTAATCCAGCTTATTTAGGTGAAGAAGCTAAAAAAATTGCAGCTGATTACGACAAAGTAAAAGTAAATATTGTGGGTGAAACAGAAATGGCTGAACTCGGTATGAACTCATACTTAGCAGTTGGTCGTGGTAGTGAAAATGAATCTGTTATGTCTGTGATTCATTATAACGGTGCACCAGAAAATCAAGCACCAATTGTATTAGTTGGTAAAGGACTTACTTTTGACTCAGGCGGTATTTCATTAAAACCAGGCGAAGGCATGGACGAAATGAAATATGATATGGGCGGTGCAGCTGGTGTTATTGGTACTATGCGTACATTAGCACAAATGAACTTACCAATAAATGTAATTGGTGTACTTGCTGGATGTGAAAATATGCCAGGCTCAAATGCATATCGACCTGGTGATGTTTTAACCACAATGTCTGGACAAACAGTAGAAGTATTAAATACCGATGCTGAAGGTCGATTAGTATTATGTGATGCATTAACTTATGTTGAAAGCTTTGACCCTGAACTTGTAATAGATGTTGCGACACTAACAGGTGCTGTCATTGTTGCTTTAGGTCATCATGCGACAGGTGTTTTAGCAAACCATAATCCATTAGCACATGATATTCTAAAAGCATCCGAACAAAGTGGTGACAGAGCTTGGCAATTACCTTTATGGGATGATTACCAAGAACAACTTGCAAGCCCATTCGCTGACTTTACAAATTTAGGCGGGAAAGCTGCGGGTACGATTACTGCTGCATGCTTCTTATCTAAATTTACTAAAAAATATAATTGGGCACATTTAGACATTGCAGGGACAGCATGGAGAAGTGGTGCAAACAAAGGAGCGACCGGTCGACCAGTACCTATGTTAGCTCAATACTTATTGAACAAAGCAGAAGAAATTCAAACCCCAGAAGCTTAATATAGATATCAATTATTTAGGTTTAATATGTTATTAATTTTGAACAGTTAAACTTAAAAAATATATCAAGATTTATAAATAAATCCCCTTTCGCTTTTGCGATAGGGGATTAGTTTTTATAGAATAGCCCATTGATTAAATAAAAAAGACTGTTATGGACGCTATTTTTTACGTTTTAAAACAAAATACAGAACAGGATGAAGCTGAGCTGGAAACACATATTCCGGCTCATTTTAATCTCGCTGCACACTTAGCCGCAGATCAATTTAGACAAGGAAAGCGCATTTTTATTTATACAAATGACAAAAACGATGCTCATTTAATTGATGAATATTTATGGTTATTTGAAGCGAATAGCTTTGTACCACATAACCTTCAAGGTGAAGGTCCTGTAAATGGTGCCCCAGTAGAAATTGGTGACTCTACACCTGTGGGAAACAGAAGAATTTTAATTAATTTGGCAACCAAAGTTCCAGATTTTATAAACAGATTTAATCAAGTTTTTGATTTTGTTCCTAGCGATTCAAACCTTAAACAGGCAGCTAGAGAAAGATATAAATATTTACGACAAATGGGCGTAAATATTTCTACACAAAATATTGAAACTTAATACAAATACCCGTAACCATTCATGATACGGCTATAGATAAACTAAAAAATTAGATTAAGGCTCCAATAATGGAAAAAACATATAACCCGCAAGATATTGAACAGTCTTTATATCAAGGGTGGGAAGAAAAAGGTTATTTTAAGCCATCTGGTAAAGGAGAAGCATACTCAATTATGATTCCACCGCCAAATGTGACTGGTAGCCTACATATGGGCCATGCATTCCAAGATACTATCATGGATACACTGACACGTTATAAGCGTATGCAAGGTAATAATACTTTATGGCAAGTCGGTACAGATCATGCTGGTATCGCTACTCAAATGCTAGTTGAGCGTAAACTTGCAGCAGAAGAAGGTAAAACTCGCCATGATTTAGGCCGTGATGCTTTTATCGATAAAATTTGGGACTGGAAACAACAATCTGGTGGCACAATCACCAAACAACTTCGTCGTTTAGGCGCATCAGTTGATTGGGATCGTGAACGCTTTACAATGGATGATGGTTTATCTGAAGCGGTAAAAGAAGTTTTTGTTCGATTACATAAAGAAAATTTAATTTATCGTGGTAAACGCTTAGTTAACTGGGATCCAAAATTACATACTGCAATTTCAGATTTAGAAGTAGAAAACAAAGATAAAAAAGGTCATATGTGGCACTTACGTTACCCACTAACTGATGGTCTAAAAACTAAAGATGGTAAAGATTACATCGTAGTTGCAACAACACGACCTGAAACTATGTTAGGTGATACTGGGGTTGCAGTAAATGCAGATGATGAACGCTACCAAGATTTAATAGGTAAAGATATTTTATTACCTATCATTAATCGTCGCGTCACTATCATTGCCGATGAACATGCTGATATGGAAAAAGGCACTGGTTGCGTGAAAATCACGCCAGGACATGATTTTAACGATAATGAAGTTGGTAAACGTCATCAACTTCCTATGTTAAATATCTTTAATAAAGATGCGGCGATTCTAACACAGTGCGAAGCCTATTCTTTTGACGGTAAAGAACTTGAATTTGATGCGCCAATTCCTGAACATTTACATGGTTTAGACCGTTTTACTGCACGTAAAGTTATTGTTGCTGAATTTCAACAAGCTGGTTTATTAGAAGAAATTGAAGAGCATAGTTTAACGGTACCTTATGGTGATCGTTCAGGTGTGGTGATTGAGCCACTACTAACTGATCAATGGTATGTACGTGTTGCACCATTAGCCGAAACGGCAACTAAAGCTGTTAGAGACGGTGAAATAGAGTTTGTGCCAAAACAATACGAAAACATGTATTTCTCTTGGATGAATGATATTCAAGATTGGTGTATATCACGTCAACTTTGGTGGGGACATCGTATCCCAGCTTGGTATGATAATGAAGGAAATGTATTTGTTGGTCGTGATGAAACCGAAGTACGTAAAGACAACAATATTGCGGATGATGTTACGCTTAAGCAAGATGATGATGTATTAGACACATGGTTTTCATCTGCTCTTTGGACTTTCTCAACACAAGGTTGGCCTACACAAACCGAAGATTTAAAAACATTCCACCCTTCAAATGTACTGGTAACTGGTTTTGACATTATTTTCTTCTGGGTTGCACGTATGATCATGATGACCATGCATTTCAACAAAGATGAAAACGGAAAACCTCAAGTACCATTTAAAACCGTTTATGTGACTGGCTTAATTCGTGATGACAACGGCGACAAAATGTCTAAATCTAAAGGTAACGTACTCGATCCATTAGATATGATCGACGGTATTGACCTCGAGAGTCTAGTTGAAAAACGTACTGGCAACATGATGCAACCAAAACTTGCAGCTAAAATTGAAAAAGATACACGCAAAGTATTTTCTGGCGGTATCGAAGCACATGGTACTGATGCATTACGTTTCACATTAGCAGCAATGGCATCAACGGGTCGTGATATTAATTGGGATATGAATCGATTAGAAGGTTACCGCAACTTCTGTAATAAGCTGTGGAACGCAAGCCGTTACGTATTAATGAATACAGAAGAGCAAGACTGTGGCTTTATCAATGATCTTACTAAAGAATATTCATTAGCTGATCGCTGGATCTTAGGTCAATTTGAGCAAACAGTAAAAGTATTTACTGAACATTTAGATAACTACCGTTTTGATTTAGCTGCTAATACTATTTACGATTTCACATGGAATGAATTCTGTGGGTGGTACTTGGAACTCACTAAACCTGTCATTATGCAAGGAACTGAAGCTGAACAACGTGGTACGCGTCATACATTAATCACTGTTCTTGAAAGTTTATTACGCTTAATGCATCCATTAATGCCATACATCACAGAAACTATCTGGCAGCGTGTTGCACCACTTGCTGGATTAGATACAGTAGATACCAGCATTATGGTTCAGGCTTTTCCTGCATTTAACGAAGTAAATGTAGATACAGATTCAATGGCTGATTTAGAATGGGTTAAACAATTCATTTTAGCAATCCGCAATATCCGTGGTGAAATGGACATTAGTCCAAACACACCACTGAATGTATTACTTAAAAATGTATCAAGTGAAGATCTGCGTCGTTTAGATGACAATAAAGCATTTTTAGCTTCTCTGGCTAAACTTGAGAGTTTTACAGCTCTAAATAATGGTGAACAAGCTCCGGCTTCTGCAACCGCTATGGTTGGTAGTTTAGAGGTGTTAATCCCTATGGCTGGTTTAATTGATGTTGCAGCAGAAGTTGCGCGTCTAAATAAGCAATTAGAAAAGCTAGAGAAAGAATTAGCTCGCGTAACAGGTAAGCTAAACAATGAAAAATTTGTTAGTAAAGCACCTGAAGCAGTACTCAACAAGGAAAAGGCTATTTTTGCAGAGTTAAGTGAAGCAAAAGCTAAATTAGTTGAGCAAAAAACAACGATTGAAAACCTTTAATTAGCATCACATGTACAACCCCTCTTATATTGAGGTTTTGTACATGACCTTAAAAATAAGTAGCTGAAATAAACTAATTCATAGCTTAAAACAAAAAATGCCAATCAGAAAATTGATTGGCATTTTTATTTTGACTAATAATTATAAAATTATTAAATCAAATAATTACTCATTACCCGCTGAAGGATTCGCCTTTTCAGCTTGAATACGCATATAAATTTCTTCTCGATGGACTGAGATGTCTTTTGGTGCATTTACACCAATACGTACTTGATTACCTTTAACACCCAGTACAGTAACTGTAACTTCATCACCTATCATAAGGGTTTCACCGACGCGACGAGTTAGTATTAACATGCGCTTGCTCCTAGTATTTCATAAAATTAAAAGATTCCGTCCCCTCTTATTTTAAAGAATAAAACAGAGAAAAGTAAGTAAAAATTATAATTGTTTTTTTTATACTCTAATTAAAGCTGTATTTGATAAAAAATCAATAAAAGACAAGTAATTAACCAATAAAACTAGAATACACTTTTGAAACTTAATGTAGGGTTTTATGGAAATAAGTACATATTATTATTTATTGATTTTTTAATATTTTAAGTTAAATAGATATTTTAAGCGAAAATATGCTCGAAAGAAAATATTGGGTATTACCTAGATGCCATAAGTAATACCATTTCCGTTAATAAAGAAGGTCAATCAGCGGGAGTTCAAAGTGCTTTAGACAAGGTTTTGGTTACAGACAATAGTTATTCCCTTATCAAACCCAATAACGCAGCATAAAGCGCTTTGAAAACTGCCTAAATCTAGTGGTACTGTTAGATTTTCAGCTTGTGAACCACCAGAATATTGACTCTATCTGGCGGTTACTAATAAAAATCTAAACTTTTTCGCTTACCCAAGCTTGTACACTCTCTAGTGTCGTTGTTAGATTTTCAGGTTGTGAACCACCAGCTTGCGCCATATCAGGGCGACCACCACCTTTACCCCCAACTTGTTGTGCTAAGAAATTAACTAATTCACCGGCTTTAAACTGGTCCGTTAAATCTTTAGTTACACCCGCTATTAAGCTTACTTTTGAACCTGCGGCAACACCTAACACAATAATACCTGAGTTAAGTTTTACTTTAAGATCATCTACCATACCACGTAAAGCTTTTGATTCTGTACCTTCTACATTAGCAATCAAAACTTTAACGCCATTGATATCAATTACGGAATCTAATAATGAAGCACCTGCCGCACTGGCAAGTTTATCATTTAATTGGCTAATTTCTTTTTCTAAGCCTTTAGCTTTATCAACAAGAGTGGACACTTTATCAAGTGCACTATTGCTATCAGCTTTAACTAAGCTTGCTATTTTATTTAATATTTCAGATTGTGCATTGATATGTTCTAATGCCGCGATACCTGTAACAGCTTCGATTCGACGCACACCGGCAGCAATACCATTTTCTGTTACAAGTTTAAATAAACCAATATCACCTGTACGATTTACGTGTGTACCACCACATAATTCGATTGAAAAGTCACCAATACTAACAACACGTACTTCATCATCATACTTTTCGCCAAATAGTGCCATAGCACCTTTACTTTTAGCTTCGTCAATTTGCATTAACTCAGTATTTAAATCTATATTGCGACGAATTTCTGTATTAACTTGTGCTTCAATCTTAAGTAATTCTTCGTTTGTTACGCCTTCAAAGTGCGAGAAATCAAAACGTAAACGCTCAGGATCAACTAAAGAACCTTTTTGTGTAACGTGCTCACCTAATACTTGACGTAAAGCTTCATGCAATAAGTGTGTTGCAGTATGGTTTTTACGAACATTATCACGACGTATCACATCAATTTGTGCTTCAACACGGTCATTTAAGCCAATTGAACCTGTAACTTTACCTTGATGCGCAATTGCGTTACCAAGCTTAGTTGTATTCGTTACAAAAAATTCACCACCCATTACTTTAATAGTACCTGCGTCACCAATTTGGCCACCTGACTCAGGGTAGAAAGTGGTACGATCTAAAATGACAATACCTTCTTGGCCATCATCAAGTACAGACGTATTTTCACCATTGACAAACAACTCAATCACAGTACTGCTGATATGATCATTTTGATAACCTTTAAATGATGTTGTATGATCAGATTTTAATTGTTCATTATAATCCGTGCCAAATTTACCTGCTTTTTGTGCTGTCTCACGCTGAACTTGCATTGCAGCTTTGAAGCCATTTTCATCAATTGTTAATTCACGTTCACGTGCAACATCAGCGGTTAAATCCGATGGAAAACCATATGTATCATAAAGTTTAAATACAAGGTCACCAGGTATTACAGTACCTTCAAGTAATGTTAAGCTATCTTCTAAAATCACTAAACCACGATCTAGTGTTTTACTAAATTGCTCTTCTTCAATACGCAATACTTTCTCAACAATTGCTTGTTGCTTCGTAAGTTCAGGATAAGCATCCCCCATCTCGTTAATTAATGAAGCAACTAACTTGTGGAAGAAAGAACCCGTTGCACCAAGCTTATTACCATGACGAACAGCACGACGAATAATACGGCGTAATACATAACCACGGCCTTCATTTGACGGCATAACACCATCAACAATCATAAATGCACAAGAACGAATATGATCAGCGACAACGCGTAATGATTTATCTTCTAAATTAGTTGCATTTGTTAGAGTTGCAGCTGAACTAATTAAATTTTTGAAGATATCTATTTCATAGTTCGAATGCACACCTTGTAAAATTGCAGCAATACGCTCAAGACCCATACCTGTATCAACAGAAGGCTTAGGTAAAGACTCCATTGTGCCATCTGCATGACGGTTAAATTGCATGAACACTAAGTTCCAAATTTCAATATAACGATCACCATCTTCATCAGGAGTACCAGGAGGACCACCAAATATCTCTTCACCATGATCATAAAATATTTCGGTACAAGGACCACATGGACCTGTATCACCCATAGACCAAAAATTATCTTTAGCACCAATGCGAGAGACACGATCAGGATTTACACCAATTTGATTGATCCAGATATCTGCTGCTTCATCATCTTCAGTATAAACAGTTACCCATAGTTTTTCTTTTGGTAATTTAATTACTTCCGTTAAAAACTGCCATGCAAATTGAATTGCTTCAATCTTAAAGTAATCACCAAAACTAAAGTTACCTAACATTTCAAAAAATGTATGGTGGCGCGCTGTATAACCCACGTTTTCTAAATCATTATGTTTACCACCAGCACGTACACAACGTTGCGAGCTTGTGGCACGAGTATATGGACGGCTTTCACCACCTAAAAATACATCCTTAAACTGAACCATTCCCGCATTGGTAAATAATAAAGTTGGATCATTACCTGGTACTAAGCTGCTAGAAGAAACGATTTGATGCTGTTTACTAGCATAAAAATCTAAGAATGTTTGACGTAATTTTGCTGTGCTCATATGCTGCATGGGTTATCTCACTCGTCTGACACTATACCCGTAGCTATTCAAATTTAGGGTTTCAGAGTTTAAGCGAGCAGCCAGATCAAGGCATCTCTTGCAGTCAATGGTTATTCCCTTAGTAAAAGTGATAACGCAGAGCTGGCTTTTCGCTTAAACTCCCAAAAGGCGAAACAAATCTAAGTCATCTTCGTTGTTATAAAAGCTAAAAAGGTAAAGCCACTTCATTACTTTTATGCCTAGAATCTAACTTAGGTTTGATTCGCTGAAATCCCTAACTATGATTGGTTACGGGCATATGCGAATTCAATTTGTTCATAGTTAAAACCCCTATACATTAAATAGCGAACTATTTTCGCTTTTTGCTTGTAATCGGGCGTGTTTTTTATATTCGAAAACTTCTTAATATAAGCTGTTTTGGCTAATTGATACCAATCAATATCCATTTCATCTATTTGAAATGCCAATAGCGATTTATCAATGCCTTTAGCGCCTGCTTCTGATTTTATTCGTGCATAACCATGGCCTTTAGCTAAATGGCGTCGAATAAATCCCTCACAATAACGTGTTTCATCAATATAATTAAGGCTTTCACACCAGTCTAGTAATGACTCTATATAATCTGGTGATGCTTCTTTTTGCTGTAATTTAAAAGTTAAATCACGACGAGAATACTCTTGTCGTGACAATAACCATAAAACATAATTTTTTAATTTTTGCTTAGTTTGGTCGTCCATTTAAAATGTGACTTTATGCATCAAATTGACCATGAGAACTAGGTGGTTCATCATTATTTTGTGTATTATTAACTTCATCTAATTGGAAAATTGCTTGGTAAGCAATGAAAAAGGCGATGTAACTTATAGGCATTACTATCAATAATGGGATTAAAGATAATAAAGATGAAATTAAAATCAATACAGATAAAATGCCACCAAAAACGCCTAGAGCAGCAAAGTTATGCCAAAAAGACAATAAGCTTGCTTTTATTACCTCAAAAATAGCTTCTTTCTTTTTAAAGTAAACCAGTGGCACAGCAAACGCAAAAGCCATCATATAAACAGCAATTAAACTCACAAATATAATGACATTAGCTGGTTGTATTGCAGCTATAAATTGCTCAACAACTAATTCAGGGTTTTGTGTATTTTCTTGTAAAATCAATAATGCATCTTCAAATAAAGCGCTACTCACAAGCGCAAGCAAAATACCCACTGCCATTTGATATAAACCTAAACGGAATAAACTTAATCGAGTACCCTTTTCGGTAAAAGGCTTTAGAATGTCTGCAAGCATAATTTTCTCACCTTGCAGTTTAATTAATACAGCACGATAAAAACCTGCAATTAGAAATGGGGTCGCTAAAGCAGCAGGTATTTGT
This sequence comes from Pseudoalteromonas sp. NBT06-2, assembly GCF_002276045.1. GTDB lineage: Bacteria > Pseudomonadota > Gammaproteobacteria > Enterobacterales > Alteromonadaceae > Pseudoalteromonas. The sequence goes on from NZ_NQMR01000021.1 coordinate 76,776, forward strand.
AACAAAGGTATCACAAATGGAATTAAACCAACTAAAATAATAAATAGATGCATGAAAATAAAAGTGCTCGGTTGAGCTTTGAATATTTTCCATGCTGCTTTGAACCATGTTAATCCAGATTGTGCTTTAAAAACTCTTAATTCAATTGCCATTATTTATCTTCATTCTCTTTACGTATGCTAATTATTTTGCCTAAATCTAAACTATGTGAACCATGTTTCACTTTGGTTTCTAAGTAAGTTTTATTGCCTTCTTTAATGTGGGCATGGGTACCAACCACATCATTAACGGCGATACCTGCATCTTTTAATGCATTTATTTTTCTAGGATTATTTGTTAACAATTTCACTTGAGATACACCTAAAGCCTTTAACATCAATACGGCATCAGAAAAATCACGTAAGTCATCTTCAAACCCTAAATGATTATTTGCTTCGTAGGTATTCATACCTTGAGACTGTAGAACATATGCATCTATTTTATTATATAAACCAATACCACGTCCTTCTTGGCGTAAGTAAAGTAAAATACCACCTTGTTGATGCATTTTTTCTATTGATTCATTTAATTGCTCACCACAATCACAACGAGATGAATGAAAAACATCGCCAGTCAAACATTCAGAGTGCATACGTACTAAAGGTGTTTCTTGATTTTTATCTGCGTCATTAAAAACCAAAGCAACATGTTCTAATTGATCTTTTAGGCCGGTAAATGATACTAATTGCGCTAAGACATCACTATTTTTGCCAACCTTTAGTTGGACTCTTGCCCTTACTTCTGCCACAACATATCTCAAATATAAATTTTATAGCAACATTATACTTAAACAAGTTAAAAATACGAGTTTCATTAATGCCCAAGATCCAAACTAAAAACGGCATAACTTCGCTAAAGATTCAATAAAGAACAAATAAACTCCAATATTAAAATAACCCTCTGCATATTCTTTAATATTTAAAAATAAAAATTTAATCCCTTTTCTCTTTGTACAGCGTTTTATATATAAATCTTACATTTTTAAAAGTACAATCCTCAGGAGAAGCTTATGACATTAACAATCAATCAAAGTCCTTTATATAAAAGTTTTAAATTTTCATCTTTCATTTTAGGTGCTAGTATCACTACCGTAATTACCTTTTCATTTATGCAATATTTAATTAAGAGTGATTATAAAACATCTTTAGATGTACCTGACATCATAGAGATAGATGTAATGCAAGAACCACCAGTAAAACCGATTACTGAAATTAAAAGAGTACCTCCACAACCACAAATAAAACCACAACCGCCTAAAAATATGCCACCTCAGGTAGAGAGTGTCGATCCTGGAAACCAATTAACACATTTTGCACCTTCAATTAAAATGATCAGCTCAACAATAAAAATCCCCACTATGATAGGTAATCAAGGCGAAGCAATGCCTTTAGTCAGGATCACACCCAAATACCCAATTACAGCAGCAAGGGACGGTAAAGAAGGTTGGGTTCAACTTGGATTCACAATATCAGAAATAGGCACTGTTATTTCGCCATACATTATAAACTCAGAGCCTAAACGTACATTTGATAAAGAAGCTCTTAGAGCACTGAGAAAATGGAAATATAAACCTAAAATGGTTGAAGGCAAAGCAGTACAACAAGCAGATCAAAGTATTCAACTAGACTTTAAATTAGATCAAAGTCTATAAATAGAATGAGAAATGTAAAAGCATTTCTCATTCAACGCATTAATACCACTAACACACAAGGACATATTTATTGATGATATCGAGCTTGAAAGAATGGTTACTACCAAAAAAAAATGCTGAAACTTTGATGTCACTTTATGCAAAATCTGGAAAAAATGAATTATTACAAAGGTTAGTAGAATTACATTCTAATGATCTATATCATTTTTTATTAAGCCAAAGTGATATTGAATTAGCAAAGGATATTAGCCAAAAAACATGGTTGAAAATCATAGATAAGCGAGAGTTATATCAATGTAGAGGCTCATTCAAAACTTGGCTATTTACGGTAGGTCGAAATACTTTACTTGATGAAATGCGAAAATTAAGCCGTTTCAAACTCTTATTTGATGATCAAATAGAGCCTGAACTTATTCAGATAGTAAATTTAGATAATAACAGCGATATTCAAATAAAGTTCAAGTTACTATTAAAAAATCTCCCCTTTGCACAAAGAGAAGCATTTTCTTTACAACAGGAAGGGTTTTCTATTTTGCAAATAGCCCAAATCACGCAACAAAAAGAGCAAACAATAAAAACCAGGTTACGTTATGCAAAATCATATTTCAAACAGCATATAGGAGGTTAATATGTCACAATCCAACAATAATTTTGACGATAAACTTAACCAGTTATATAAAAAACACAAATCTGACAACCAACTCTCATCTCAAGAAAAAAAACAGCTTATTGCTAAGATCAATAAAGATAAATATCTAAAAAAACTAGATTGGATCAACACATTCCAAATTAGCTTAGCATCTGTGGCGTTATTCACTTTATTCGGTTTACTCTTCAATCAACGAGATTATCAAAACAATATTGAAGACACTGTTTACAACCCAGAAAATGCGATTATTGAAGTTCACTATTTAGAAAACAATACATACCATAAAGAAATAAAACCGACTGAACAAAAAACAAAATCTCAAATAGCACTTCAACAAGCAAGTGAAAAATTAGATCGTTCTCAATCAAATCTTAAAAATAAAAAACAATTCAAAGGCATACTAATTAACAAAGCGGATAATTGGTATATAGAATCATGTAATAAAGAGGTCTTAGTACAAATAAATGCATCATTGATAAATCAATTAAAACGCAATAACGCGCTTGATAATAATATCATACAAGGAGATTTACTAGCTTTTAAACATAATTCAAATGGAGAGATTATCGCCATGATAAAATCTGATAACCTGCTTCAGTGTCAGGGATGATATATAAGTTATTCACTTGAATATAATTTTTAAGTGAATACACCTTATTTATCTAGTTCTTTTTCTAGGCAATCGGGCCATGTGAGAATTCTACATCACTATGATTACTTAGATAAGACTCTAACATTTCCCGAATTTCTTCTTCATTGCGTACGATTTTGAAACTCTCTAATTAAAGTCTTCTTGTAACGGTATTTTCCTGATGTGATTTCCAAATAGCTTAGGGTTAATACTTACTCAACCGTTCTGCCTAATAATTTTTAATTGGCGCTAAACCTTTTTATGCCTTGTATTTCAAATGCTTTGTCCTATTCCAATTAATACCATTTCCGTTAATAAAGAGCTCAATCAGCGGGAGTTCAAAGCGCTTTAGGCCAAGGCATTGGTTACAGACAATGGTTATTCCCTTATCAAAACCAATAGCACAGCATAAAGCGCTTTGAAACCCGCCTAAAAGAAGCTTTTGATAATTTACACTGCGTTGTTATGCCTGTTCTAAAGGGAATAACCATGAATTCACTGGCATGCCTAGCATTGTAAAACCTCATAAGCTCTGAGTGGTCACTTAATTACCTGAATTGGTATAACTATCGTCAGATCCCAAGATATCAGCAAGAACGAGTTTTAATTTAGTCTTAATCTATATACTTACAAATAAAATAATACAAAGGGCCATAAAAAAATCACGGCCCTTATAAAATAAAAAGATTAATTTATAAAAGGTGTTTATCTAAAAATCCAACTACCTTTCTCATGTACGCTTTTTGATTTTTGGGGTTATAAAAGCCATGTCCTTCCTTCCCCATTACAAACCACTCATAATGCTTGTTTGCTTTATCTAAGGCATCTCTTAGTCGCTCAACATGTTCATAAGGGGCTCTTTTATCTTTTTCTCCATGTGCCAACAATAACGAAGCTTTTATTTTTTCAACATAATTTACTGGTGACATGCTTTTTAATTGTTTCTCATCAGTACCTAATACACGCTTTAAATAGCTCATTCCAGAGCCTCTTTGTTGGACATCGCCTTCATCAAACATTAACTCTAAATCATATATTCCAGCATTAGCAATGGCACATTTATAAGTTTCAGGGAAAATAGCAGCACTTTGTACAGCAGAGTATGCCCCAAAGCTTGCTCCCATAATACATACATTATTATCTTTTGCTTTATTCTGTTTAACTAACCATTGATAACCATCATAAATATCTTTTTGAGTTAAACTCCCCCAAGATTTGTAACCTGCAGCTTCATATTCATATCCAAAACCGCCAGATCCTCTATAGTTCACTTGCAAAACAGAATAACCATGAGCCACTAAATATTGAACTTGAGGCGAAAACTCCCAATAATCTCTTGTTCCATGAGGTCCGCCATGCACTAAAACAACAACAGGCGCTAGTTCACCTTGTTTAGTAGATTTCGCTTGAGTATAGAAGCCGTTAATTATTTTCCCATCAGATGCTTCAAACTTAATAGGCTCTACTTGTGAAAAATCACTATTTTTAAAATTTGGCCTAAACTTGAATAGGTGAGTTATTTTATTATTTTGTTTATCAAATAGATAAAGACTGCCGGGATCAATATCTGAAGAAACCAAAACAACATAAAAATCACCATCATCTGTTTTACTGGTAATCGTCACTTCACTATAAGGGAAAGTAGCAAGTAAGCTTTTATATATTTTTGCTTCTTCGAGTTTTTTATTTAAAATTAAATAAGCAGGATAGCCATCATCAACACGAATAGCATAAGCGGAGCGGTTATCTGTTGTCATTTCAACATGAGTTACACTTACTTTTTTATCTGTGAAAACTGATTTATAACTATAATCTTCAAGATTTAACTTGAAAATACCTTTAATATCTTGTTGGTAATTATCAATAGTGTATAAATACTTACCTGACTCGCTTATTGATAAAGGGGTTACAGTTTCTCCAACACTTCCTTTTGGTACTTTTTTCCAATTACCATCATCTTTAATATGTATTTGCGAATGATTGTTTTTATCAGTGCCGATAACAGCTCTGATATTTCCTTGAGTGTCGGTTAAAAATTGTGAAAATGACACAGGGGCTTTACCTAATTTCTTTTTAATAATACCGGTATACACATTAAGCTTAAATACTGATGCATATCTCTCACCAGTGTTACTCATGGGAGTTGAGCTGATTAAAATATGCTTTTCATCTTCAGATAAAGTGTCAATTATCTCACCCCAACCAAAAGTCGATTTTTTTTTCTTTATATGGCTGCCAGTTTGCATCTCACCCGATCGATAACCATATATCATTTTACCTTTTGAGCCGTCTAAATTCACAGAATAAAGTTCCCCATAGGAAACAGGTGCTTCGGCCCAAGGGTCTTTCTTTACAACATTAATTACAACTCGTTCATTATTAACCCAATAATACTTCCCTACTTCTAAGCTTCCAGCAAATTTTGCACTTCCAACAGGTTTAAATGTTGATCTTTCTAAAAACACTAAAATAGTTTTGCCTTCATTCAATGTCGCTACTGCAAAATGCTTGCCATCAGGTGAAATTTTGGCATTGTAATACTGGGACCGATCAAAAAGTCCATCCCAATTTTTGGCCTTTACATTAAATGTTATCGCTATAACGCTAAACATTAAAAAAAGCTGAATTACCCTATTTAACATATTATTCCCTTTAAGTTATTAATTTCATTGCATACATTAAAAACATGTTACAATAACATGTCCTGAATATGAGAAAAAGCGATATAAGTCGCTTTATTGTAACAGTAAAACAGTAAGTTAATAACTTAGCTGATTAATTTTCATAACCTAGGTTTGGACCTAACCAACGTTCAGCTTCTTCCAACGTCATATCTGCACGATTAGCATAATCTTCAACCTGATCTTTTTGAATAGCAGCAACGGCATAATATTTAGATTCTGGATGAGAGAAATACCAACCTGATACAGCTGCCCCTGGCCACATTGCATAGGAGCTCGTTAACTTCATACCGATGCGGTTTTCAACATCAAGTAACTGCCATATTTTTTTCTTCTCTGTATGTTCAGGACAAGCTGGATAGCCCGGTGCGGGCCGAATGCCTTGGTAATTTTCACGTATTAATTCATCATTACTTAAGTTTTCATTTTCCGCATAACCCCAGTATTCTTTACGTACTTTTTCATGTAAATATTCAGCAAAAGCTTCAGCTAATCTATCTGCAATTGCTTTGATCATGATCTTATTATAATCATCTTGCTGAGTATCAAAGGCATCGGCTATTTCATCTTCCGCTAAACCACCTGTAACTGCAAAACCACCAAAATAATCTTTTATGCCTTTTTTAGCGATGTAATCAGTTAAACAATAATTAGCAAAATCTGTTTTTTCAGTTTGCTGACGTAACTGACAAGACCTTAATAAAACTTCACACCTTGTTTCATCGCTGTAAATCTCAATATCATCTTCAACACGGTTTGCTGGAAATAAACCTATAATGCCTAATGGTTGTAATTTACCAGATACTTCCAGTTCATCTAACATTTTATTTGCATCGTTAAACAAGCTTTGTGCTTCTTCACCTACAACGTCATCAGTTAGTATACGTGGATATTTACCTGCCAATGACCAAGTCATAAAATAAGGGGTCCAATCAATATATTGGCGCAAGGTTTTAATTGAAATATCTTTAAATTCAGTAATACCCAATTTTTTAGGCACGGGTGGCGTATAGTTATTCCAATCCAACTTAGCGCTATTGGCACGAGCACGAGCAAGCGTAACAGGCTTAGAACGAGGTCGTTTACGCGCTTGTTGGTCGCGTACTTTTATATATTCATCTGTGGTTTTTTGTAAAAATTCAGCTTTGACTTTGTCACTTAATAAATTAGAAACAACACCAACTGCACGACTGGCATTGTTTACATAAATAACACCTTTTTTATCACCCTCAGTGCGATATTGCGGCTCAATTTTAACTGCTGTATGTGCCTTAGAGGTCGTAGCTCCACCTATCATTAACGGTAAATCAAATCCTTGACGAGTCATCTCTTTAGCAACATGTACCATTTCATCAAGTGAAGGTGTGATAAGTCCCGACAAACCGATAATATCTACATTTTCTTCTTTAGCGACGCGTAAAATGGTTTCTGTTGGCACCATTACACCTAAATCGATTACTTCATAGTTATTACATTGCAGTACCACACCTACAATATTTTTTCCGATATCATGCACATCACCTTTAACAGTAGCCATAAGGATCTTACCGTTAGATGAACCTTTTACTTTGGTTGCTTCTATATAAGGGTCAAGGTAAGCAACTGCACGTTTCATTACGCGAGCCGATTTTACAACTTGCGGTAAAAACATTTTACCGGCGCCAAACAAATCACCTACTACATTCATGCCATCCATCAATGGACCTTCAATCACCTCAATAGGTAAATCCGCTGCTAAACGACATTCTTCAGTATCTTCTTCTATAAATTGTGTAATACCTTTAACTAATGCATGCTCTAAACGCTTTTTAACTGGCCAAGTACGCCACTCTAAATCTTCTTTTTTATTTTCTTGCGCCATGCCTGAATATTTTGGCGCAATTTCTACTAATCGTTCTCCCGCTTCAGGGTCTGTATTAAGCACCACATCTTCAACAGCTTTTCTAAGCTCTGTAGGAATGTCATCATAAACAGCCAATTGACTGGCATTTACTATCCCCATATCCATACCCGCTTTTATTGCGTGATATAAAAATACCGAGTGAATTGCTTCTCGTACTGGATTATTCCCTCTAAAAGAAAACGATACATTAGATACACCACCTGAAACTTTACAGTGCGGTAAGCCTTGCTTTATACGGCGAGTGCCTTCAATAAATTCAACCGCATAATTATCATGCTCTTCAATACCTGTCGCGACAGCAAAAATATTTGGGTCAAAAATAATATCCTCTGCTGGAAAGCCAATTTTTTCAACCAAAATATCATAGGCACGCTTACAAATAGCAAATTTTCGATCTTCTGTTTCAGCTTGCCCTGTTTCGTCAAATGCCATAACAACTGCCGCTGCACCAAAACGTTTAATCAATTTAGCTTGACGTATAAAGTTATCTTCACCTTCTTTTAAAGAGATAGAGTTAACAATGGCTTTACCTTGAATACACTTAAGTCCAGCTTCAATGACATCCCATTTAGAGGAATCAACCATGATCGGCACTTTACAAATATCAGGCTCAGCAGCAATCAAATTTAAAAATTTCACCATTGCTGCTTTAGAATCTAACATGGCTTCATCCATGTTAATATCTATCACCTGAGCGCCATTCTCTACTTGTTCACGGGCAACGCTTAAAGCTTCTTCATATTCTTCATTCATGATCAAACGTTTAAACCGAGCAGAACCCGTTACGTTTGTTCTTTCACCTACATTAGTAAAAACAGCTATTTGTTGTGTCATTATTTTTCCACATTCTGATTTTGGCAGATATATTTCATTCTCATCCACCTTGCCAAGAAGTTAACCCTTAGCATAAAATTATAACTTTGAAAATGCCACGCAGTGGCTCCAATAAAGATGCGCAGCAAAATTATTTTAATTTAGGTTACAGGCTTCAAGGCCCGACAAACGCATTCTAACTTCAAGTTCAGGTAATTTACGTGGCGTAACTCCCGCAACACCTTCTGTAAAAGCTTTAATATGCTCAGGTGTTGTTCCACAACAGCCACCTACAATATTAATAAAGCCACAATTTGCCCAATCTATCATTTCTACTGACATTTCACTTGCTTCTAAATCATATTCACCAAACTCATTTGGTAAACCCGCATTAGGATGGACTGATGTATAAGTTTCACAAACACGAGATAACTCTTCTACATATTGGCGTAATAAATCAGGGCCTAATGCACAATTAAGTCCAATCGAAATCGGTTTGATATGACGAATTGAGTTATAAAACGCTTCTGTTGTTTGTCCTGATAATGTACGACCTGATGCATCTGTAATAGTACCAGATACCATAACTGGCAATGTTACACCCGCTTGCTCAAATGCTTCTTCAACACCAAAGGCTGCCGCTTTAGAATTTAGGGTATCAAAAATTGTTTCTATCAAAATAATATCTGAACCACCTTCGATTAATGCCAAAGTAGATTCTATGTATGCTTCCACCAGCTGATCAAAAGTAATATTTCTAAATGCTGGATCATTTACATCTGGTGATAATGAACATGTTTTTGACGTTGGACCTAATACACCGGCTACATAACGCGGTTTTGAAGGATCTTTCGCTTGTATTTCATCACATACTTTACGAGCTAATTTTGCTGATTCAAGATTAATTTCTCGACTAAATTTGGCCATCTCATAATCTTCCATAGAAATGGTGGTTGAATTAAAAGTATTAGTTTCAATAATATCTGCACCGGCTTCTAAGTATTCACGGTGAATTTGCTCGATAATATTCGGCTGAGTAAGGCTCAATAAATCATTATTACCTTTAATTAAGATATGCCAATCAGCAAAACGCTCACCACGGTAATCTTCTTCTTCAAGTTTATGTTTTTGGATCATGGTACCCATAGCACCATCTAAAATAAGAATGCGCTCATTAAGGCTTTTAATTAATTGCTTTCGTTTATTTTTCATCTGTTATTAAACCCTAAAGATTTATTAATAATGCCACGCAGTGGCCCTTATAAGTATTTTGTTCTATTCTGCATAATTATTTGTTCTGACATCTTGGCTTATAAGCTTTATATCATAAGGCGTAGTCTGATATACATAATAGTTTAGCCAATTTGAAAATAATAAAAATGCATGACTTTGCCAAGTTTTTGATGGCTCATTTTTAGGGTCATCATTTAAAAAGTAGTTCTCAGGTATTACTGCATTTGAGTTTTTTGCAGCATCTCTTGCAAATTCCTCCGCTAAAGTATGTGCTTCATATTCTGGATGACCGGTTATAAAAACTTGGCTACCTGACCTGTTTTTTATTAAATATGCGCCTACTTGATCGGAACCAGCTAATACTTCAAGTTCAGGAATTGTCGCTATTTGATCCAATGAAATGTTGCCATAGCGAGAATGAGGTACTAAAAAGTCATCATCAAATCCACGTGTTAAAGCACCATGTTCAGAAAAGCACTGGTGTTTAAATACACCACATAATTTATTTACTTTAAGTTCACGCTTTAGGCCATAGTGATGGAATAAACTGGCATGTGCAGCCCAACATGAAAATAATGTAGAAGTAACATGTCTTTCAGCCCAATCTAAAATAACTTCTAATTCTTGCCAATAACCAACATCTTTATATTCTAAATGCGCTAAAGGTGCACCAGTTACAATTAATGCATCATAATTATCGTCTTTTATTTCAGAGAAATAACGATAAAAAGTATCTAAATGCTGCTCAGAAGTATTTTTACTTCTATGGGTATCAAGTCGTAATAAATCAACATTTACTTGTAGCGGGCTGTTGGCTAACAAACGAATAAACTGAACTTCCGTTTCAACCTTATTAGGCATTAAATTTAAAATAGCCAAACGCATTGGGCGAATTTCTTGTGTTTTTGCACGGCTTTGTGGCATAACAAATACATTTTCATTTCGAAGGGCAGCAATCGCAGGTAGCTGATCTTGTACCGTGATAGGCATAAAAAACTCCAAAAAAATAAACTTATTGCGCTATTATGAACGGATAGCGATAATTTTCAAGCTCTAGATGTTTAGACGTCCATAAAAATGGAGTTTATTATACCTATAATGCTAATACCTTCTACTTTAGGGGGAAAGCAGTGCAATAATTCAGGTATTTCTATTGCATATCGTTTAAGGACTATGGCGCTATTAGCTTTATAAATTCGTCCAATTAGCTGCACAGGAGCTGATTTTTTCTGCCTTAGTAAATCAGTAATGGTAAGAATACCTAGTGATTTAAAACTGTCATCTAATGCAAGTAGCATGGGTATAAACAATACCTTTACTTTAGTTTCGAACAAAAAAACTCGACTATAGTCGAGTTTTTAGGCTTTATTGATTGAAATCAATGTTCTGTTTA
>NZ_NQMR01000210.1 GCF_002276045.1 Pseudoalteromonas sp. NBT06-2
ATTTATAATGATCTTGCCGTGCTATTTGTAATGATTGAGACTGAATATTTTCAACTTCGACAGTCAACTTGGTTAATTGCTGATGAATATGTTTTGCATCTTCAACGCTTTGCTCTGCATGTTGTCTATTATCAACCATAACAGTTAATACTTGTTTGGTATTATCTCTTAAAGTATTAATAATACTTTGTATATTTGATGTTGAGTCTTGTGTTTGTTTAGCCAAAGTACGAACTTCATCGGCAACAACAGTAAACCCTCTACCATGATCACCCGCTCTTGCAGCTTCAATTGCTGCATTTAATGCAAGTAAATTAGTTTGATCTGCAATACTACCAATCACATCTAATACTTCACCAATTTTATCTGAATTAACATTTAGTTCAGTTACCAAAGTTTCACTGTCTCTAAAACTATTTGCTAAGGTATTGATTTGCAGATCAGCCTTAGTAACCAACTCCATACCAACATATACCTGATTTTGAACTTCAATGGTTGCTTGACTTGAGCTTTCAGCATTTGATGATATCTCATTTACAGCTTGTGATAACTCAGTTGTTGCCGTTGCTATCATATCTAGTTCAGCATTTTGACTTTGTACTGCATCGTCAGCTTGTTCCATCATAGATTGTAGACGTTCACTTGAGTTTGAAACTTGAGTAGATACATTTAAACTCTCTTTTACAACATGATTTATATTAGACACAAACTCATTAAACATTTGTGCTAATTTACCTATTTCATTCTTGTCTTTTACAATAAGCCTTTGTGTTAAATCACCATCACCATTAACAATTCTAGTCATTGCATCTGAAATCTCACTAAGAGGCTTTAAGCCCAATTTAATTAAAAATGATAATAAGAATCCAAGAGAAATAATTAAAATAAATGTAAAAACAATTAATTCAATTGTTGTTTTAATAATAGGTTCATCCACTTTTTCTTGTGGATACATTAATGCTAAACGCCAATCCATTAGTGGTTTTGTTGATTCAATTTTAATTAAAGCAACAATTTGAGGAATACCATTATAAATAACCCGATGAAATGATAACTTTTTTTGTTCGTTTATTAATTGAAAAAATCCTGAAGTGTTTGTACTTTGCTCTAGAGAATTAAGCGTTCTATCCTTCTCATCAAACTTAACTCCTTCAGGTAATGTAATTAACTGGCCACTTTCCTGAAATAAAAAAGCATTGCCTAAGCCATTAAATTTTACATTTTTTTTAATATGTTGCTGAATTACTTCTAACTTTAAATCTAAACCAGCTATTGCGATTAATTTACCTGAATAAGAATAAACAGGCATACTTAAAGCTGCTGATACAACTTTTGTTCGACTGTCTTCAAATGGTTCATTTACCACACCTTGATCCGCTTGTTTTGTTTTAATCCACCAAGGCACAGTTTTTATACTCGACGTCATATACTCTCTTGGAATCCGACCATTTTCATCCCAATACTCACCGGTTTTCATTGGCGAGTAAAATATACTGGTGATTTCATCTTCACTGGTTACTAATGACTTAAAATACTGATTTACAGAGTTATATTCTATATTACCATCAATTTCTTCCCAAGGTTTTTCGCGAGTCTCAATCCAATGTTTAATACTTGGTGCTTCAAAAGCCGTTTCTAATACTTTATAACGACTCAAAAATAACTGTGTTATATTTGAAGCTTCTGTTTCAACAACTCTAGATAGACTTGACTGGATTTTTGAAGTTGTTTCATCAGATAATCGGTTGATTACTATTATGGAAATGACTAACAAGATAACTGATATGATACTACATACACTTAATACTAACCGTGCTGTCATTGATAATTTCAACCAAGGACTATTTTTACTTCCTAACATATAATACTGCCTTCCAGATGTAAAAGTTGCTGCATTTGCAATAATAATTTTAAAATAAGTACATTATTGCAATGAATTCAGAACATCAAGATCAAAGTTTTTTTGAATTAAAATTCACCGAATTATTAAAAATAAAGCAATAACACACCGAATGTAGAACAAAATCAGAATATTTATCCATCTTTAATATTCTATTTAATACCATTAAAAATGGAGGTGTATTGAGTTAGTAGCAAGAGAGAAGTTGTCATTAAAAATTGAAATAGTATTATCTCGTTGATAATAACAAAAAAGCTGAGTAATCTAAATTATCAGCTACTAACAAAGATTATTATGACGATAATAAATAAGCTAACTTTAATACTCTGTGGGTGCATCATCTTGTTACCCCATGCCATTTTTGCACAGCAAAGTGAGTATAGTACGCTACCACCACCTCGAAAACTCACCACAGAACAAGCCAAGGTCGCAGAAAAAAATTATCAAAAATACTGTGCACTTTGCCATGGTGCTGACAGACAAGGACATGTAAATGATCACGCACCATCATTGCGTAGTAAGAGTTTATTTGAATCTGGTGTACCTCATGCCATTTTAAGACCTATATCATATGGCAGAGTTGACACAGCAATGGGTGGATACCTTGATGAAGTAGGCGGACCGATGACATTAGATGAAACATGGGATTTAACCTATTGGTTATTTGAAAAAGCAGGTTATCAAAGACTAAAACTGTCAACAAACCCAATCCAAGGCGATATAAAACGTGGCGAGCAAGTGTATCAAAAAGAATGTGCCACCTGTCATGGTATTAAAGGTGAAGGAGTTACGGCACCCGCTTTAGGTAATCAATCTGCATTAGCCCACAACACTGATGAGTTTATCAGGCATGCAATTAGATATGGTCGCCAAGATACACCTATGAAATCATTTAAAGATAAACTCTCATCAGATAATATCAATAACATCACTGCTTTTTTAAGAAGTAAAGCCAGTGGTTGGAAAATGGGAAAAACCGTACTTAAAGCATTTCCGACACCAGATAAATATGTAATAAACAAACAAGGTGATGATCCTCACTTTAAACTTAGTGATGATATGTTTGTATCATCTGATGATTTAAATGCGGCACTTAATAGCAAGAAGAAAATGGTATTACTTGATACCCGTGTACCTTCTGTTTGGCAAACTGCACATATTGCCGGATCTATCCCTTTTCCTTATTACGCGGACTTAAATGAAACTGTAGAAGGTATTCCTAAAGACGTGCAAATTGTTGCATATTGTTCATGCCCAAGAGCAGCTGCTGAGCACACTATTAATAAACTTAGAAGAAAAGGCTATACCCGCACTGCGGTTTTATGGGAAGGTATATTTGGTTGGATACAAATGGGTTATCCAGTTATGCGTGGTGATATTGAGGATATAGCCAATAAATAATAAAGCCTAAGACTCAATTTAAGGCCTAGAAGCTTGAAGCTAGGTCCTTAAATTTTAAGTTTATATAATTGATTTAAACAGCTTCTGCCTCATAAAATGAATATACATATTTTATTGCTACATAAATCACTATCCCAGTTGCCACTAATAACTCAAAACAAGCCAAATTATAAACCGGATCCACATATTGTGAGTTCATATTAATATATTGCATCCAGTCTGAAATTTTAAATAACGCTGTTGCGCCTATTACCGTAGGAAAAGTAAAAGCGGCATAACCATATGAAAATGGTAAACGAAATAAATGAAAGAATGACATATAAATAATCAACGTCATCAGCAATGCAATACTTAATAGTACAGTTATTACAACTGGTGATGGATTTGCAATAACAGTCAAGTACCCCGCTAAACTTAAACTTGCAGGCGCTGCCAATATCGCAATTGTTGGTTTAGCATCATCAGGTATTTGATGGCAAAACAAAATACGATAAATCATTAATGGCAATAATAGTGCATACATCAATAAACCAAAATTAAGTGTAAACAGTGCAATCGGTGCAAGAATTTCACTACCTGAAAAAGCAACGTCAGCAACAATTAAACCGACTGGTGGCACAAACCAACTAGGCACCATATGATGTAACGAAAATGCCTTTGCGCGGTGATAAACAAAAGTCAGTAAAAATATCACATGCATTACAACAGCTAACAGCCAAAGCGCATCACCTAAAAATAGATTTAACTTAGCAACCGTATTTGAAATAATCATTAAACACATTGCAAATGTAGGCAAAACACTACCTACAATAGGATGTTTTAAATCATCAACTAATAACTTAGGTTGTTTAACAAATTTAAAAAGTACAGCAAATAAAATAATGCTTGCGATAAGTGTACCTATGAATTGCCCTTGACCAAATAGAAAATCAAAATTATCCCAGCACCAGCCTAAACTTGCGATCCCCAAAGCCAAGCCACAAATAGGAGTCGGTAAATTACATAAAATACGCTTTATAGTTTGCATAATCACTGCACTTATTACATCAAAGGTTGACTATGAAACAATTGTATAGGCATACTTTAATTAATAATATTTGAATATTTTTAAACTGGCGTTAAGAATATCTTAACCCTAAGTTATAAATAATTAATTTTCTACCCAATAGGCAAGCTAATGAATATCGTATTAAAGCAACTTAATATCTTTAAACTAGTTGCTCAAGAGAAATCAATTACCGCTGCTGCTAAAAAGTTATTTTTAACTAAACCCGCTGTGAGCATGGCTTTAAATGAATTAGAAAAACAGTTAGGACATCAGCTATTTGATCGGTATAACAATCGATTACTTATCAATGAATTTGGATTAAAACTTCAACCCTTAGCCGATGAGTTACTTGCCCGAACTCAAGATATTTCTACATTATTTGATGAAAAAAGTAAGTTAACGGGGCAATTAAAAATTGGTGCCAGTGATACTATAGGTAATCAAGTTGTGCCTTTTTTACTCAAAGATTTCCGCCTTGAAACACAGCATACTCAGCAAAGGCTGACTATCTCAAACAGTACTGATATTTATGAAAAATTAACTAAGTTTGAATTAGATATCGCTTTAGTCGAAGGTAAAATTAATCATGATAACTTGGCTATAACCTCTTGGTTATCAGATGAAATGTGCATTGTATGTTCACCTGACTCACCTCTTGCCAATACCACAATAAAGCAGATAACCGATTTAGAAAATCAAGATTGGATTTTTAGAGAAGAAGGTTCTGGCACTAAACACTATTTTATGCATTTTTTAGAACCTAAATTAAAGAGCTGGCATATGGCATTTCAACTCACCAATACAGAGGCTATCATTAACAGCGTAGCGGCAGGGCTTGGTATCGCCTGTTTATCAAAGATAGCAGTTATCCATGCCGTAAAAGACAAACGACTCACCATGCTACCCTTACCTAAAAATCAAATCCGACAATATTATTTAGTGCATCATAAACAAAAATACATATCCCCTTTATTACAAAGCTTTATTGAGTTTAGCCTAAGCTGGCGAACTGAATTAAAAGTATTTGCAAAAGGGCTTAACTAGGTTCTTTCTATTATATAAAATATCAGAGTGTTTCAGTGAAAATTAAATTATCTGCTTATGTGTTAACCAACTAAGCCGTAAAACAGCTCAGATTCATTAAAAAATTTCGGCCCCCATGCTTTGACTAGATTTTTATTACCAATAATATTTTCTCTTGCACTCGCTTTAACCACTTGATTTTCTGTAATAATTAACTTTAAAAGTTTTGTTATATCTTGAACATTGGAGACAAGTAGTGTATCTGAAAATGCAGAGCTTCCTATAACATCTTTAGTATCAAACCACTCATTGATTGGTGTAGGGAAATTTAAATCGCCATTATTAAAAGAATAGCCCGATATAAATTCAGGGTCATGCGCATCTTTGCATTAATGGTTACTCCCTTAAAAAAGATGGACCGGCAATATGCTCCTGCATTGCTCTAGTACCTACATCCATGCAGGCAACAACGAGCATGATTTGCTCAGAAGTCCCTGTAAGGTTGGTTTATAAATACTTTATGCAGCGTTATTGATTTTGAAAAGAGAATAACCATGTTCTTCAATCAATGCCTTGCCTAAAGCATTTCTAATTCCAACTGAATCCTGCATTTTGAAGTGGTTTGGGTATAGTATTTTTTGTCTTACAGCCTTGAACGAGTGTTGTTTTAAAATCTTTTCCAAAATAATGCCTATCAAGGGATACCCTGTATTTGAATATTCCCAATTTTCACTCGGTTTAAAGTTTGCAGGTTGATTTAAAGCAAACCTTAATGGGAAACTGTCTTTTTTAATGTATCAACCTGGCTGTTTTGATATTAAATTATCAAGCTGCGCTTGGTAATGTTGAGATACTTTAGCCTAAGATCTCAAAGTAAAAAATAGACTAAAAATAAGTATAATTATTATATGGTTAAACAATTTAATCCTCCCTGTATTAAACACTATTATTTCACTAACTTGACTCCAGCGTCCAAGTAATTCTAGAGCAATATTTATATGGCTAAAATTAAATGCGATAACAATTAAAATATGAACACATGGTGAATAAAATAAATATACAACTTTTTTTGCATTTTTTGACGGTATACCATGCAATAGTAAAGGCTATAAATGCATGAAAAACAACTATAATATTCAAATATTTTATATCATATGACATACCTAATACAACTAAAAGAAAAAATCTGATACTTAAGAAATCCTCCCTTGCTAGCCTATTTCATGTATACTATGCGGCCTTAAATAGTGAGTGAATAATAACCACTTGTTATAAAAATCAATTTTGGAGTAACTGGTTATCATCCAGACTAATAACATCACAATGCAATTTGGTGCTGAGCCTTTATTTGAAAATATTTCAGCTAAATTTGGTAACGGTAATCGCTATGGTTTGATTGGCGCGAATGGTTGCGGTAAATCAACATTTATGAAAATCTTAAGTGGTGTGTTAGCACCAAGTGCCGGTAATGTTTCAATCACACCAGGTTTAAAAGTGGGCACTTTAAGTCAAGACCAGTTTGCTTTTGAACAATACTCTGTTATTGATGCTGTGATCATGGGTGATACTGCATTATGGGAAGTAAAACAAGAACGGGATCGCATCTATTCTTTACCAGAGATGAGTGAAGAAGATGGTATGGCTGTTGCTGAGCTTGAAAGCCAGTTTGCAGAGATGGATGGTTACACAGCAGAAAGCCGTGCAGGACAAATATTACTTGATGCCGGTATTGAAGAAGAACTGCATTTTGGCTTAATGCAACAAGTTGCACCTGGTTGGAAATTACGTGTGCTACTAGCACAAGCATTATTCTCTAATCCTGACATTTTACTACTTGATGAACCAACCAATAACTTAGATATTCATACTATCAACTGGTTAGCAGGTGAACTAAATCATCGTAAATGTACTATGATCATCATTTCTCATGACAGACACTTCCTAAACTCTGTTTGTACTCAT
>NZ_NQMR01000211.1 GCF_002276045.1 Pseudoalteromonas sp. NBT06-2
AGACACTTCCTAAACTCTGTTTGTACTCATATGGCTGATATTGATTATGGTGAATTACGTATATACCCAGGTAACTACGAAAAATTTATTGAAGCATCAAGCTTAATTCAAGAACAGTTACTTTCAGAAAATGCTAAGAAAAGCGCTGAAATTAGTGAATTACAAGACTTTGTAAATCGTTTTGGTGCTAATGCCTCTAAAGCAAAACAAGCTAGCTCTCGTGCTAAAAAAATGGATAAAATTAAACTTGATGAAGTAAAATCTTCAAGTCGTTTAAAACCTTCTTTAAGTTTTGATCCAGGAAAAACCATGTATCGTTCAGCGCTTATTCTCGAAGAGTTTGGCCATGGTTTTGACGGTGAAACTTTATTCCAAGACGGCGACTTAATACTGGAAGCTGGCGCAAAACTGGCCATTATTGGCGAAAATGGTGTTGGTAAAACGACTATGCTTCGCTGTTTAGTTGATGAACTTAAACAAAAAAATGGTGTTATAAAATGGTCAGATAATGCTTCTATTGGTTACTGCCCTCAAGACAGTACTGCTGATTTTGATAACGATTTAAGTATTTTTGATTGGATCTCTCAATGGCGCACCACGAAACATGACGATTTAGCAGTACGCGGCATTTTAGGTCGTTTATTATTTACTGCAGACGACTCTAATAAAAAAGCACGGAACTGTTCTGGTGGTGAAAAAAACCGCTTATTATTTGGTAAATTAATGATGCTAGATGTTAATGTATTAGTAATGGACGAACCAACAAATCACATGGATATGGAAGCAATTGAAGCGCTAAACAATGCATTAAAAGTATACGAAGGTACTTTAATCTTCGTAAGCCATGACCGCGAGTTTGTATCATCTTTAGCGACACGTATTATTGATATTAAAGACAAGGAAGTGATCGATTTTCAAGGTACATTCGATGAGTACATGTCTAATTTAGCACTTACACAACAAGTCGCTTAATTATTCTAGTGCAAGTGAGCTCAGTTTTGATCTTGCTTGCACGTTACTTATAAAACAATACCGATTTATATCCTCCCCTATTTATCTCATATTTACACCATAAAAAATCTCATTAATCCAATTTTTTCAAGGTTTAATCATATACCTGTGATCAATGAAGGTG
>NZ_NQMR01000212.1 GCF_002276045.1 Pseudoalteromonas sp. NBT06-2
GATGGTTCAAGTCCATCATGACCCACCATTCTTTTTAAATCTAATCTTAAAAGAATGTAGTTAAGACATATGTCTTGCTGAACAAGCCGGCAGGCTAATGCAAATATCTCTAGAATGGGTCATTAGCTCAGTTGGTAGAGCAGTGGACTTTTAATCCATTGGTCGATGGTTCAAGTCCATCATGACCCACCATTCTAAAAATCATTATTCATAATATATAAATCTTATATCTTAAAATTTTATTTAATATCGTATTGCTGTCATTTAAGATTAATATTTCGTATAATTCGGCGCAATTTTAAATAGTATTATTTTCACTTTAATGAAGCCGTCATTACAAAATTTCACAGTGAATATAAGTGGTCGAGACAATGAATTTAGCTGAACAATATATGCCAGAGGGATATATCTTCCCTCCAAAGCCAGCGCCTTTATCTGAAACAGAAAAATCAGACTACAAAGCAAGAATTAAACAGTTATTAATTGAAAAAAATGCTGTATTAGTTGCGCATTACTATACAGATCCTGAGATCCAGGCACTTGCTGAAGAAACAGGTGGTTGTGTTGCTGATTCATTAGAAATGGCGCGTTTTGGAAAAACTCACCCTGCTACTACGATTGTTGTAGCCGGTGTTCGCTTTATGGGTGAAACATCAAAAATTTTAACACCTGAAAAAACAGTTGTAATGCCAACGCTTGCTGCAACGTGTTCATTAGATGTGGGTTGTCCGATAGATGAATTTTCGGCTTTTTGTGATCAACACCCAGATCGTAAAGTTGTTGTATACGCAAATACATCTACAGCAGTTAAAGCCCGCGCTGATTGGATAGTAACTTCATCTTGTGCACTCGAAATAGTTGACCATATTGATGAACAAGGCGAAAAAATAATTTGGGGGCCTGATAAACATTTGGGTTCGTACATTCAAACTAAAACTGGCGCCGACATGATAATGTGGGATGGTGCTTGTATTGTTCATGACGAATTTAAAACAAAAGCATTAAAGAATATGAAGGCACTTTATCCTGAAGCCGCCGTATTAGTTCACCCTGAATCTCCATCTGAGATTGTTGATTTAGCGGATGCTGTTGGTTCTACAAGCCAACTAATTAAAGCAGCGCAAACGATGGATAATAAAATGTTCATCGTTGCAACTGACCGCGGCATTTTTTATAAAATGCAACAGCTATGCCCTGACAAAGAATTTTTTGCTGCTCCAACGGCCGGAGAAGGGGCTACATGTAAAAGTTGTGCTAATTGCCCTTGGATGGCAATGAATGGCTTAAAAGCGATTGAAGAAGCTTTAATTGAACCTGCAGATAAAGAAGTATTTGTAGATATGACATTACGTGAAGGTGCACTTAAGTCACTTAATCGTATGCTAGATTTTTCAGCTAGTTTAAAAAAACAGTAAAAAATATATTTAATAAACCTGAATTTTCTTAAGTATGTTCAGGTTTATTTTTATTTAACAGTAAATAGAGTATTAAGTACGCAATCAAACAGTAAATATGTATTTTTTCTTGCGAAGTGACGTATTTTTCCCTACTATGCGTATCGCTTAACCTATTAAGCAAAATTAAAGTGAGTTTGAGCACTGAAAATTCAAATAAACAATGCGGTGAGGTCCGAGAGGTCGCCAAGGTTTATCAACACACCTGGCGTGTTCATCGGCCAACACTGAAGTGAGTTTGAGCACTGAAAATTCAAATAAACAATGCGGTGAGATGTCCGAGTGGCCGAAGGAGCACGCCTGGAAAGCGTGTATACGGAAACGTATCGTGGGTTCGACTCCCACTCTCACCGCCACTTCTACTTCCATTACAGTCCAATAAAGTTTATTTATTCCTACAAATTCAATCAATTAGCACGTATTCATTCCATTTTAATCCAATTCAGTTTTACAACATCCAGTAATTTTAGTAACATTTTTAGTAACACCAGCATATAAATATCCCCCTTGGTGTTACTAAAGAAACAATATTAACAGTCTATTTTAGTAACACTACATACTGTAAGCCTTTAAATTAAAGGGCTGTAGCTGGTGTTACTACGTTTTATTTTGTGTTGGCTGGTGTTACTAAAATCTTTTATTTGATGTTACTAAGCCTATTAGTGTTACTAAAATTTATGTTGGCGGTGTTACTATGGCTAGAAGAACAAGCCCTTTAACTAATACAGAAGTAAAGCAAGCAAAACCAAAAGATAAAGAATATAACTTATCTGATGGTGATGGTTTACAACTGAGAATTAAACCAAGTGGTTCTAAATTATGGCTGTTCAATTACACAAGACCCTTTATAAATAAAAGAGCGAACCTTAGTTTTGGAGCTTATCCCGCCTTATCATTAGCCAATGCAAGAATAAAAAGAAATGAAGCTAGAGAACTGTTAGCTCAAGACATAGATCCAAAAGAACAGAAAGAAAAGTTGAGTACTCAACAAAAAGAAATTCACGCCAATACTCTTCAAGCAGTAACCGCTGATTGGTTTGAAATAAAGAAAACAGAAATTAAACCTGATTATGCCCAAGACATAATGCGCTCATTAGAAATTCATGTATTACCCTTACTTGGTAAATATCCAATTTCAAAACTAACAGCCCCAATAGCAATTGAAGCACTTAAAAAAGTATCAAAATCTGGACATCTTGAAACGGTTAGGCGAATAGCCCAAAGATTAAATGAAGTGATGACATTTGCTGTAAATACAGGTTTGATCCATGCTAACCCGCTTACAGGGATTAAAGCTGCTTTTGAAAAGCCAAAAGTAAAGCATATGGCTACAATAAAACCTGATGAGTTACCTGAGTTTATGCAAGTCTTAAATGCTGCCAGTTTAAAAACAATTACAAGAGCATTGATGGAGTTTCAGTTACATACCATCACTCGTTCAAATGAAGCAGCAAAAGCACGTTGGGAGGAGTTCGATTTGGATAATCGTTTATGGGTTATTCCTGCTGATAGAATGAAAATGAATCGCGAGCATACAATCCCTTTGAGTCCACAAGTTATATCTATAATTAAAGTAATGGAACAATTTAAGCGACCTTATACTGAATATTTATTTCCCTCACATATTAACCCCAGAAAGCATATAAACACAGAAACCGTCAATAAAGCATTAAGACGTATAGGTTATCAAGATAGACTCGTTGCTCATGGCTTTAGAGCTCTCGCGAGTACAACCTTAAATGAAGAAGGCTTTGATGGCGATGTAATAGAATCTGCACTTGCCCATGTTGATAAAAATGCAGTACGTAAAGCTTATAATCGTGCTGAATATTTAATTCACCGAACTAAGCTTATGAATTGGTGGTCAGAACATATTTTAAAGTGTTCATTTGGGAAATTGAGTCTGGTTAATTAAGAGCCGAATTGATAGAAGAAGATATACTAATTTATTAAATATAAAAAAGGATAGTATTAATGGCATTGTCAAAATATTGGAAAAAGATGTTACCCCATGAGGGTGAAGTTTCAAACATGGAGATGCAAACTTCAGAGTATGACGGTGCTTTAATAAATACAGATAAAGAAAAAACGAAACATAGTAATTTAAAAGATGTATATTTTTGTGATTCCCAACAGAAAAAAGCTGATTTATTAAAAGAATAAAGAAGAACTACATGACGACTGAATTACACCGATTGAAAACTGTTCTAGTGAAAATTATAATTTGTAGAGTTCCCAAACAATCAAAATTTTCATAGCTATTTCCATTTAGATTAGCTTCAAATAATAAACTATCGACAATTGTATCTACTCTTAAAATCACCTCATAACTCAATAGTCATCCACTATATATTTTTCAAGCAGCCAGGTGTTTGCTCGGTGGTTGATTGAACTGATTCTCATACATAAGCAACGCCTTTAAATATATAGGCTGAAGTCACTTTATTGAAAATCTCAGCTAAGGAGTTTTAGCTTTTTTAAGCCATATAAGCATTTTAATTCAATTTCCATATGAATCGGGGTTTGTTTGTCTGGGGTAATTGACCTATTTAATATCTGAAATTATTAGTTTAATTGAGGTTTTTAAATTATCATACAATACAAAATAATTTAAATTCAACGGCTTGAGTTTTAAAGTGAGAAGTAGTTATTGTCTTGTTTTGTCCTAAAGCATAGGGCATGACTGAGGCTTGTCTGAAAGTTACTCTTATGTAATTGAGCTTATTTTCATGTATGAGTGTCAATTCAAAATCTTAATTTATTATGCTTGATCACTTTTATTTATTCGAAACGCAATTATTCACCTACGACTTCAGATCAAATAATATTATTCATATCCAACTTCTTTGAATTTTATTTGAAAACATATCACTTAAGTGATTTGTTTCTATTTATACGGTAAATAAATGTTATTAGGGTGAATTATTTAACAATTTCCGAGTCTTTTGCGTTAATTTAATAAAATGTGAGTAATTAGTATTTCGGTTTAATAAAGATTTAAATCATCAATATAGGTTTTATTTTAAAATAATTTAACTATGAGTAAAATAAGTAAGGTAAGAATTAGATATTTGGCTACGCAAGTACTACACAAGAGAGCATTAGAAAAACATAATACTCCAGTTTTTGATCAAATTCAGCAAAAGGGAGGGCTTGGTCTGTATTTGATAATTGGAAGATATCAAAAATATAAAGATGGACTTACTTATAAAGAGAAGAGTAACCCAAACATAAAAGCTAATATGTTAGATAGTTTAATTTATCAGAGTGAAATACTGACAAAGTTACAGGGATTAAATAGACAAAATCCTAATAGAACAATCAATGATCACCAGACTCTAGAGATAATTGCAAAAGCTCTTAAAACCAATGGCATGTTTGGTTTTTCAGAGGCGTTAACTCTTGCTGCAGAAAAACTCCGGAATTTAGAGAAAGTAAATACTATCATTAAATCTAAAGATAAGATGGAAGCTGCAAAATCTAGATATACAGAAGAGTTATCAAAGTATAAAAAGCAGCTTACGAATTGGGCGGCGAATCAATATAAATTAGACGCGGATGAAAGGTTTGATAAAGGAATGATTACCCGCCCAAAAAAAGGAGATGTAGATAAGTGGTTACTAGATATGTACCTTGAAGATATAGAGTTTAGAGCAAATCCTAATATTAAGGACAATTTCATTGAGAGTGAAAATATAAAAAATGAAGGGTGCCCCAATGCATCACCAGAATCCCCAATTGATATAGTCTTTAACCCATCAAAGAACTTTTTTTATCAAGCTATAAAAACCAAAACATAAATAATATTAAGAAATTTTAGTTAAATCTGGCGATGTTGCACGCAACATCACCAGTCATTGTTCATGTTGCATGCAACATGAACATCCTCATCATTTAATCTTCAGTCATGTTTAATTAAC
>NZ_NQMR01000213.1 GCF_002276045.1 Pseudoalteromonas sp. NBT06-2
TCCTCATCATTTAATCTTCAGTCATGTTTAATTAACCAATAAAGGATCAACATGACTAATACAGTCCAAATCAAAATAAATCGTAAACCTGAAGTACTTGCCATGACAGGTTTAAAAAAATCAACCTTCTATACCCGTATTAAAGAAGGTTTACTCCCTCCTCCAATTCAATTGGGCAGTGAAAGAACCGTAGGCTGGATAGAACATGAAATACAAGCTGTTCTTGCTGCAATGTGTGCAGGCATGCCTCTTATTCAAATAAAAGAATTAGTTCAAGACTTGATCAACCAGCGCACAAAATTTTAATAAGAATAGGGGGAAATCATGAGAATAAATGTAAAGAACTTTTCTGATACACAACCATTGATCACAACAAAGCCAACAACTGTGACAAGTAAAGTACTAAATCAGTTATTCCATCAAGGATCAGATGAGATCAATATTGATCAAACAGCTGCTACAGACTGTCACTATTTAGATCAACATAAAGTTAAATCTCGAATCGATTATTTAACTATTCAATTTACTCAATTAACTAAAGCAGGTTTTGAGAAAGTTAAACTTTTACTTTCAACCTGGTTAAGTAAAAACGAAATACTGATCACAGCTACGAAACCAAACTTGAAACATTTTAGTCATGGTCAAATGTTAAAAACCAAAGAACTATTCAAATCTTACTGTGGTGCTTTTAAATGGCATAGAGATAAACAGATCTTGCAGCTTGAGCTCACTGGTACAGGTTGTGAGTTAATTAATATTTCATCAAATTATTTCTCAACATTAAAAGAGTTAGCTAAAAGTTATAAATACATTATTCGTAGAGTCGATATTGCTGTAGATGATCAAACTAGTAAATACGGTATTCGTTTTGCGCAACAAGCGTATTCTAGGGGGTTATATGATTCACTAAACGGTAAAAGACCGATAAAAGAAGCGACTAGAAGTAATACAGGGCGTACAGAAAGTATTGGCTCTCGTAATTCATATAAACAATTAAAAGTTTACGAAAAAGGTAAACAATTGGGTTTACCAACAACGGATAGCAGCTATCAAAATTGGACTCGCCATGAAGTAACTTATTGGGGAAGGAGTAATCATTATATTGAAATAGATATTTTATTTAATCCAGATCCTTATTTTGTGGCTGCATACCCTAAAGCGCATAAAAGAATACTGAAAGGAGTAGAACCACGTTCAATTAAGCGAGAAATTATTAAACGGTTTGATAATTGTTTGGCTAAAAAGTTAGCTTATGCAAAAAGGCAAGTCGGTCCAACTATTCACTTTGCTTTACAGAAAATGAGCCCCGATGAAGTTATCAATAAAATTAATCGTAAGAGCAAAAATAATCAATTGAATTATCCAGAATTGGTATTGAAAGGTGAGTAATCAATTAAATTTAATCGCTCTCTTGCATAAGGTGTTAGAGGCGTTTTCAATCACACCATAAGTCATTTTTAAACAAACTACATTTATGAAAATATAACATTGTTATACTTTAAGGCGCTGTTATTAAAAGATTTAAAGTAAGTGTTGATATTTTATTTAATTAAAGATATTAATGAAAAGAAATAATGTCAATGAAAATAAAACTGTTAATTCATAGTGAAAGCTATACGATTTTATAAAGTTATTTATAGTCGAAATGGGTAAACATCACAATTAATAAAACAATTTAATAAATGACGAATTTTAAGGAAAATAAGTTATGACCCCAGAAGTTTTGATTCATTTTACAACTGAATGTGGAAATTTTAAACAACCAAAGAAAGAGCATGGTTATAAAAAAGCTTTTATAAAAGAAGTTAAAAGGCACTTTATTTTATTAAACAAACCTAATATTTATCAAGATAGTGATAAGGCTTGGTATGATTTAAGTAGCAAAAAACGTAGAAATTGGCTTGATCTTGAAATTCTTATTAAAATGTTCCCAATAATCTCATTTGAAGACACAAAACTGCTAAAAATAAATATCGAAGAAGATATACATAATCATGAGAGTATCTGTTGGTCTATTTCACGCATTAAAGCTGCATTGATATTACTATGGATATCGGAAAATTATAAACTGATTAATGCAGGTGGAGATAGGTATGACCTAACTGGGCATATTGTAGTCAAACAAACAGATCCAATATATGAAGATTTAAAACAATTAATGCTTATGTATCCAATTATCTGTTTAAAGAACCCTGTTTTATTAAAAATTGGAATACATAAAGATATTTTAAATGATAAGAATAATAAACTTAAATTAAAGCAAATACAAAAAGCATTATATCGATTCACAAAGCAAAAAACCTATCAAACACTTTTAATTGAAAATAAACTAAGGCATGACTTAAGTGGATGTACGTACCCATTTGAACCTTTGTTAATAAAATAGATTTTTCCCTGAATACTGTGATATATAATGTGTATTTTTTTAAGTTTCTAATTAGCCTATAGCATTATAGTGGTTAAGCTCCTTCTTTAGCATAAATTGAAAATACAGATTTATGCTAAAATTGCTCATATTCATTATTCAATGCTTAAAATTCTAGAGCCACCTTTTAAATATTTTTATACTGTAATCCTTGGCCAATGAGTCTTTTCTAATTGATGACTGAATGAACCTCCTTTATTTATTCTATCTTGTACAATTTATCAGTCAATTGGCTGCAATTTGATTCAAATTCTGGTTTAATTTCAAGCCATATAAAGATATCTATATCACTAAACATTGCATATTTGTTATATAAGATCCAAATAATGCTACTTTGGTAACTCTATAAAGGTGTTCATCAGGTGAGTTTACTTCATTTACTCTTTCAAAAATTTTTTGATAATGAGCATCAGCTGTGGCTCTTTTAAATTTTTGATTCGCACTAGCTTTAGATAAATATGCACATTTTTAATGTAAGCTAACACTTAGGAGATTTACTGGAGGCTTTTTACTGCACATGCTCTTCGTTTTCAAAAGCGTTGATTTGAGTTGTAGCCTTTGAACGGGAAATATAAACATTTGTTGATAGTTTTTAATAGAAAGCCCAGGGCGGGATTATGCTTAGG
>NZ_NQMR01000214.1 GCF_002276045.1 Pseudoalteromonas sp. NBT06-2
ATGCCTATACCTGAGTCCTTTACGGAAAAATGCAATAGAACCGAGTCTAGCGCATGTTGTTTTAAGTGAATGCTGACAACAACCTCTCCTTTATCGGTAAACTTAACGGCATTATTACCCAAGTTGACCAAAATTTGTCCTAAGCGTAGTGGATCACCAATGAGGTTTGTTGGTACATTTGACGCAATATAAAACAATAACTCTAGCTTTTTATCTTCTGCTTTAAGGCCTACTAAATTAACTAAGTTATCTAAAACATCTTCGAGCTGAAATGTTATGTTCTCCATATCTATTTTGCCTACTTCAATTTTGGAGAAATCAAGGATGTCGTTGATGATGCCTAGTAAGCTTTCTGCTGAAAGGTTCACTTTTTCTATATAATTACGTTGTTTTTTATTTAGTTCTGTCCGGAGAGCCAAACCCGACATGCCTATAATAGCGTTCATTGGGGTTCTAATTTCATGAGACATATTAGCTAAGAAGTCCGATTTGGCTTTAGTTGCTGCCTCTGCTTTTTTTTCGGCTTCTTTGCGTATGGTGATTTCTTTTAATAAAGAGTCATTTTTTTCTATGATCTCGTTTTCCGCTTTATCTTGACTCTTTTTTATAAACAGTAAAGCCAAAGAAACCGGGCCTAAGAATGTAATAAGCACATAGTAAACTTGATAAAATAAATCTATGGTGGCTGTGTGCATCTCGGCTGTTAAAGACTCCAACTTAACAAAATATACTATCCAAAGAAGAAATGCTGAGGTGATTGATAAGGTCGAATAGATAATCATAAATAACATCGACTGGTGTACTAGAATAGCAGGTATACCAGTTTTATTTTCAATATATATCGCCAGCTTTATAATTATGGCTCGTTCTTGCTCTGTTTTACATTGATCTTTACAGGTGGAGTTTAACGAGCAACAGAGTGAGCAGATGTCACTTTTAATGGCCGGACAATAGACCATATCTCCATATTCGAATTCATTGCCGCATGAATGACAGGTATAGGTATCTGAACTATCCGACGTTTTATGTATGTCGTCTTGCCGTAAAATATAGTATTTTCCTTTGGTAACAAAGGCCATAAATGGGGTACAAATAAGGGCTATAGAAAGAGCAATAAAGGCAGAAAATGCCTTCGGTATATCACCAAATATCCCGGTAAAAGCCAGTATCGAAATCAAACTGGCTAAAACTATACTAACTATACCAACAGGATTTACGCTATATAAATGAGCACGTTTAAATTCAATTATTTTAGGGCTTAATCCTAATGGTTTATTGATAGCAAGATCAGCCACCAATACGCCTATCCAGGAAATAGCCACGTTCGAATAAATACCTAATACTTTTTCTATGACTTCAAACACACCAAATAGCATCAACATTAAGGCGATAGCAACATTAAACACCACCCAAACCACACGGCCAACATGTAAATATGATAAGCGTGAAAAAAAATTAGACCAAGCCAGCGAGCCTGCATAGGCATTGGTCACATTGATTTTAACTTGTGACAAAATAACAAAAAAAACACTTACTCCTAAAATGATATCCGGATGTTCAAACACATAATTATAAGCAGCCATATACATATAAATGGGTTCATTTGCATGACTGATACCATAACCAGTTAATATGATTAAAGCGGCTAAAAATATACCGCCAATTTGTTTTAAAAAACCAATTATTATCCAACCGGGGCCAGCTAAGATCACAGTAGCCCACCAACGAAGCCTATTCTCTTTACTTAAATTAGGCATAAACCTTAAGTAGTCAACCTGCTCACCAATTTGTGAGATTAAAGACAATGAGATACCTGTCGCGAAACCAAAGTAATATAAGCTGAACTCACTACCACTATTGATCGTGCCTTTTAAGGTTAAAAAGCTATTTAAAATATCGGGTTCTTTGTATAGGACAAATAAATAAGGCGTAATCATTAAGATCAACCATAGAGGCTGAGTAAACATTTGGAATTTGGAAATAAATTTAAATCCATAAAAGGCCATGGGAATAATAATGACTGAACTAAGGATATAAGCCCATTCCATTGGCATATTACATATTATATTTATTGCCTGCGCCATAATAACCGCCTCAAGTGCGAAGAAAATAAAACTAAATGAGGCATAAATGAGTGAGGTAAAGGTAGATCCGGCGTAGCCAAAGCCACAATTACGAGTGAGTAAATCGATATCAATATTGTTTTTAGCACAGGCTATAGAAATAGGAATACCTGTAATAAACATGATAACTGAAGCAAATAGTATGGCCCAAAATGCAGTAGTAAAACCATAAGATAAAGCAATAGTTGCACCGATGACTTCAAGTGCTAAAAAAGAAGTACCACCGATGGCGGTGTTAGCGACAATAAACTCTGACCACGTTCTAAATTTTTTAGGCATATACCTAAGTGAATAATCCTCCAAATATTCATCACTAACCCAATCGTTGTAAAGTGTTATTTTTTTATTTTTCATTCACATGCCTACGAAACCCTATTAAGAACCGCTATAAGTATTTACAACCCATACACATTCAATTTAAGTAAGGTTAATTCACTGTTAAGTTTCACTCGTTTTTATGAGATAATTAACATTAGCTTCCATATTATTTAATGTTGTATATTATTTCCGCCCCTCTAGACAAACTAAAAAAGACACATCAAATTTACCTCAGCTACCTTTATATATAGCATATAATACTGTTGTTTTAAGTGGTAATTATGTGCTTTATGTGTTTTATGTGTTTTATGTGTTTTAATACCCAAACCACTTCAAGATGCAGGATTCAGTTGGAATTAGAAATGCTTTAGGTAAGGCATTGATTGAAGAACATGGTTACTCCCTTTTCAAAATCAATAACGCTGCATAAAGTATTTATAAACCAACCTGACAGAGACTTCTGAGCAAATCATGCTCGTTGTTGCCTGCATGGATGTAGGTACTAGAGCAATACAGGAGCATATTGCCAGTCCATCTTTTTTTAAGGGAGTAACCATTAATGCAAAGATGCGCCTAGATCATGAATTGCTCAGCAGTCCTGAACCTCACATCTTGAAGTGGCTTGGGTATATATGAAGTGATATATTATTTGTCTATAGGTTAAAGCTAAAATTGTCTATAGGTTAAAGCTAAAATTACCTAAAACACTCACAAAATCGGATAAATAACCCCC
>NZ_NQMR01000215.1 GCF_002276045.1 Pseudoalteromonas sp. NBT06-2
ACCTAAAACACTCACAAAATCGGATAAATAACCCCCATAAGGCATGAATTCAGTAATTAATAGTAAAACGATTCACTTTTTGGTTTACCACCAACTAGCTGTGTCTTATACTTAGATTTTTAGAAAATACAAAGCTATAGAGCTATTACATAAATGAGAAGTGTTAAGTGGTAAATAAACATATCTTAATAATTGAAGATCAATCAAGTATTGCTGACACCATTGACTATGCGCTGAAAACAGAGGGCTATACCTGTTCTTGGGCTAATACAGGCATTCAAGGCATCGAAATGTTAACCAATACAGTTGTTGATCTGGTGATCCTTGATATCGGTTTACCTGATATGAGTGGATTTGAAGTATGTAAGCTGATCAGAAAAAAATCTGACCTCCCTATCATTTTTCTATCTGCACGTAATGATGAGATGGACAAGGTTGTCGCGCTGGAAATTGGTGGAGATGACTATATCGTTAAACCACATAGTGCTCGTGAACTTTTAGCTAGAGTCAAAACTATCTTAAAAAGACAGACAACTAATAATGTTGCCAGTATCGATAATAAAACAAAATTTATTATAAATGAGCATAAAAGAGTTATTGAATTTTGTAATAGCCCATTAGATCTTACGAATTATGAATACGGTATTTTAAAAGAGTTACTCTCTTCTCCTGGGCGTGCCTTCAGCAGAGACCAGCTAATGTCTGCAGTATGGGCTTCACCAGATGAGAGTTATGATCGTTCAGTAGATACGCACATAAAAACTATTCGCGCAAAAATTCATGCTATCAGCCCAAAAGACAATTCACTAATCACACATAGAGGCATTGGTTACAGCATTAAAGTAGATTAACGCTTACCTTGCAAAAAATGAAACCGTATTTGGGTAAAATTTTTGGTAATAAGCTTAACAAAAGAACGAAGTCAATTTTTCACAGTATCAACCGACTTATCACCTCAAGTATAAGTGACATCTCACATTAAAACGGCTTAACAAGTCGTTTTCGACTGAAAAACTTAAAATGATACCTTCATTTAGGCGCATTTTTGTATTAATGGTTTTCCCTTGATATAAAAATGGAACAACAAGCATAGTTTGCTCAGAAGTCCCTAAAAGATTGGTTTGGATATAATCATTTTGATAATACATGTTTTTCATTTTTGCTCTCATTCAATCTCGTTAATTTTATCAACTTCTTGGCAATAACCTCTTCAAAATAGTATTCTTCTATGTTTTTATTCATGCTAATTGATATGTTTGCTTCAAGTTCACTTGTTTTAAGAGTAAACTCCCCCGGAAAAATCTCTTCATTGAAATAATAACCTTCTTCGTCTGTGTACCCTTTTATAATCTGTTTGTTTGAGGTCATGGTGAACTTTGTATTTACGAGTAACCTTCCCTGTTCGTCCTTTAGGATAAATTCAATTATTTTTACCCTCTTTAATGGTATTTGTACCTCTGTCACCCCCCCTTTATGGGTATTTATTATGCTAGGTTCAGGTATCATAAGCGTGAAATCATGAATATCAGCCGGATCGACTGCTATTTCTGTTGCATATAAATGGTTTATTCCAGGTAGTATGGCAACGCCATTTTTATTTGTTTTTATCTCAGACCATAATCTCTTACCTTCAAACGTGACGTTTGATAGCCCTTGTTCATTGTGGTCTCTTTTATTGTTATAGTTTTCATCAATAAAGGTTATAGCTTTAATTGCGCCTGTAGATTGCAGCGAACGCCTCGTGTATCTCGGTTTTTCGTCAAACCATATATTTGTACTTATGTTTAAGCCAAATGTATAATGACCATCGGTGTATCCTAATTGGCTATTAAAATCAAACTCCTTGAATTGTTTTCTTGCTGATAAAATATATGATTGCCCTTTATTAGCTTTTAGCGAGAACCTTGTATTCCAGAGCCTTTTGGTGACAGTAAGATTATGCTCCGTATTGAATTCTTTTTTCCTTATTTTGTAACGAAAGTTAAATCCATTCAGTGTGGTGTACACACTAATTTGATTCGATATATTACCTTTATCGTTTGCCCAATCATACCGAGTTGATAATTTGCCAATGCGTTTATTAAAGCCAAGTTTAAAGCTTTTTTCATTATTATATAGCTGGAATTGTCCTGACAGTGACGTATTATTTAGCACTGATAGTGTCGAAATAATATGCTTATTTAAGTATAATGATATATTTTCTCTGTCACTGAGCTTTGCTACTTTAAAATTGTAATTTGTGTTAAACACCTTACCAAGGCTCCGAGCTGCTGCTAGCCATTGCTTATTTGTATTCGTTATTTCTATTTGATTACTGGTATTTTTTGTTGTTGCACTGATTGAATTAGATAAGAATGTTTTTAAATTATTACGCGTTATACCTACATTATATGTAAAGCTATTTGATAAGCCGTAAGAGACTTCGGCATTAAAAGCGCGATTGTTATTATGCACCTTTTCTTTAAGGCTTGAATTTTGTGTATCCATAACAAAAGCACTGTAATTTATTTCATTTTTTTGAGTTAATTGGCCGTTAATTTTATATGAGTTATCTTTTAAATAAATATCGCCATACTCGCCATAAAATTTTAGAATATAGTTATTATTGCCTATAAATAATGGAATATTTTCAAATTTATAGTAGCCTGAATCATCCGTTTCGGCTACTTCGATAACATGCCCGTTATCCAACAGTTCAACTGTATAGTTCGGTTTATAATAACCTTGTATTGTTTCATTGTTGAAAAACCGCATTGACTCCTGTTTTGACTTTTGAATTTGCATGCCTTTGCCACGTAGATTTGATAACAAACGATGTTTTGAATTTGACGATATATCGCCAAATTCAAATGACGAAACAACGCTGTTATTTAAAATTTTACTGTAGTTAACATGGTTAATTTTAAATTTATCGTCTTGCATAGATGCGTTTGAATCGAGTGTTCCCCAAAAAAAATCACCTGAGCTCCTGATACTGGTGTTTACAGTCGTCGAGTCAGATGTTTTGTTTACAGCCAGTGTGGTGCTAATGATTGGTGTCGTGATGATGTTATAGTTATGCTCTATGTCTATTTTTTTTACGCTTCTTTTTTGTTTTTGATTATTTCTATTATTATTTAGTATCGCGTTGATTTGATGTCCAAATATATTTGTACTAGTTAATAACAATACACCGTTCTCGATATTATTATTAATCGTAATTGCTTTTTCTTGGCAAAATTCAGTTAAATTAAAATAAAGCGTATTATCATAAAAAAATGTATTTTCAGTGTGTTGTTTTGGGTAGATAAAGTGGTTATCTTTGTTAAAAATCCAGCCTGATATTTGCTGTTGATTTTGTGCATATTGCGCGTGTATGGCATTTAAAAATGGCAGCAAAGGTATATATATATTACCATTAATATTGTATAAACTTATCACATCAGCAAATTCAACTTTGTTTGCCTTTACTACATAAAATTCTTCAGAGTCAAAGTCTATTTTAATCTCGCTAGCAAAACTCTTTAGTGAAATTAAGCTAAATAGTAATAGTTTTAGAAGCTTTGATTTTACCTGAGCTCTCATCTTCAATAAATTCTACAGTAAAGTTTTTAAGTATAACCCCCTCTTTAATAGGTAGGTTTATGGTTCTTTTTTCAGATTCGGCATAAACTGCAATACTTTTTACGCTAGCGATAACTTCATCATCTTGAGTTATTATGATATTGCCATATATTGAACGATTACCTTGTTTTTTAAGCTCAATCAAAAGGGCATTACCTGCTTGTGTTATTTCACCCAATTCAGCCGCTGCATGAGTTTTGCCTTTCCTTAATAGCACCGGTATTTGGAATGACATGCTTACAGCTGAATGTTTAACATCACCCTCTTGCGAACTTTGAGCTCTATCCGCAGCACGGATATTTAAATATGATCGATATTCGCCGTCTGTGAGTTGGCCTAATTTTGTTAATTTAACTCTAATTGTTTTTTTTCCTCTACTTTTAACCATAACCTTTTTGCGAGGCGAATATCTCAAATTTTTTTGAGCTGAATATGAAAATGACTCTGTTGAGTGAGTCATGCCATCTTCTGTTTGAAGTCGGTCTACAAATGAAATGTTATATTGTACATCCCTATCTGAAGGGTTATAAACGGTAAAAGTTGCATATCGGTTGTGGCTATCCAGCATTGCTCTTTTTGGGAATACCATTGCTGAATTAGCCAAAACCGATGATGTCAATAATATTACAATTAAAAATAGAAGGTTTTTCATTCGTTTTCCTATATAAAATACTGGCCTCAGTATTAACCTCGGTCAGTATTTACTTTAAATTGACATAGAAATATTATCTCAAGTTTAGAAATAATTACTTATAGACAACAGTAACTGCGGTTGTAAATGCTTGAGTACTGGCTGTTTTATCCTTAACCAATAAGTCACCATAAATTGTCCAAATTCTTGCGTTTGAATCAGCAGGTGTATACTGAAACGTACCTGTTTTTTCACTATTAGATTCTGAACCGTCATCTGTTTTTGGAGTAAATTTAATTTTACTATTGTCGGTTGATGTTAAAGTGATATCAACCTCGTGGCCTGATTCTGATGTTAAACTGAATGTACCTACCGCTGGATCATGTCCTGTTAAGCTATGTACCGTACAACCATTACCTGATAATGCACCGTCAACATCCATAGAACAAGTTTGATTATCAGCAGTAGGAACGATCGCCCCAAAATCAACGGAATCACCCGCAGAAAGAGCTATAGGTATAATAATTTTTGAAGATCCATTTACTGTCGTAGATTGTTGACCAGTATTAGCCAGAGCTGTATTACTGACCCCCGTTAACAATGCTAATGCTACTAAATTTTTATTAATCTTAAACATATTCCACATTCCTTACATTCTCTTGATAATTGATAGATTTTTAATCATAAATGGTTAAGCTAACTATGAAGTAAGTGCATTTACTTATTCATTTTTTGTGAATATAAGCATGACTTGCCTACTTACTTAACTTGCTACAGCTTACTTAATATTTGTGTGCTCATTATGTGCTTTAAGTGAAGAAAGTAAAAAAACAAAATAACAACAATAAGGGTAGGACTCGACGACATTAACGCAACAACACCCAAAACAAGTATTGAATAGTGTTTATTTAAACCAACAAACACGGCAAGATCATTATAAATTG
>NZ_NQMR01000216.1 GCF_002276045.1 Pseudoalteromonas sp. NBT06-2
ATCTATGTCATCAGCAGCAGCGATTTCATCAGTAGGCTCTAAATTTTCAGGGATATCTAGAGCAATATCAGTTTCACTTAACATATCACCTACTGAAAGCTCATCTGATATATCATCTTCATCTATATCCGTTATCGGCTCATCAAAGCCCTGCTCTAAAAACGCATCAATATCATCATTATCTAATAAATCTGTTGCGGCACTTGCTTCATCAGGTTCTTCATCAAAAACTATTTCATCACTTAATAAACCATCTAATTCATCTTGATTTAATAGCGAATCACCATCTAATTCATCAAAATCTAGATCTGTTTCATCTTCTTCATATAGAATTTCATCTGACTCAGGTAAGATATCGTCATCTAAAGTACCATCAAGTTGGATAGAGTCTTCCGCTAATAAATCATCATCTAGTAAGTCTTCTTTAAATGATTCATTTAGTTCAGATTCACTTGCCAAGTCTGCAGGAGTCGCTTCAAAAGGAGGAGGTGGTGGAACAACAGCTACTGGTTTATCAAATGAAATATCAGCTGACGTTTTACCTTTTTTACGGTTACGTAAAAAGACTACGACACCACCAATAATAAATATCGCAGGAATACTGGAAAACAGAGCAATATAAAGAGGATTAGATAGTATTTCACTCCAATTAATTCCCTTATTTCGCTCCATTTCAGCTTGTTTTTGCTGTCTTAACAATTCAAATAATTCATCTATTTTTTGTTGTGTTTTAGTATCATTGCCTAGTCGCTCTTCTTTCGCTAAATTAAGTTCTTTTGAAATCGCCTTTAATTGAGATTGTAGTTTTTCGTTTTCATTCAGAATAACTTTGGAGCTTTCAACTGATTGTTTAAATTTTTCTTTTAAATCAGCAAGTTTTTGTCTTTGGTCTTTTTGTATTTCGTTTAATTGAATTTTCAATTCATTTTTAGCAGCATCTACATCTGATTTTTTCGCTTGAGTAACTTTTTTTTCTACTAAATCTATTTCACTTTTTGTTAGTTTCCCTTGCTTTTTCTTTTCCCAAAGTGAATCATCGTAATCTGATTTTTGCTTTGCTAGTTCAGGTTCAATACTACGAAATTCAAGAATTGAAGGGATCCTGAGATAAGAGCCTGTACGTAGATGATTTATATTTTTATCTAGAAATGATTGAGGATTTTTTTCATATAATGCCCTCATAACTTGATAAATACTTATCGAATTATCAGGTCTTACCTTCATTGCAATTCGCCACAATGTATCTGTTTGTCTTACAGGGCCTATTGAACGCCCTTGCTTCCCATAATCTACATTTTTAGGACCTTTTAAACGTGTACCTTCCGCCAATATAGTGACAGAAAATAAAATAGACACTAAAAGAAAAATAGAGGCTAAACTGCGCATGCGATTCCTTTACTTATTATTCAAACAATCATGCTTTAAAAGCCTGATTTAAAAATTCAATTATATTTTTTATTAAAATTGTAGCAAGCATTATGCCTATTTCAAACTATAAACTAGATGCCACATAATTTCCATTAAAAGACTTTAAAAATTAAAGTGTTAGATAATTTAGTTTATAAAAACTAAAGAAAAATAAAGTTATTAAAATGTTTATGAAGTGTGTCTATGACAAATTGATTCAAATAAGAGGCAAAAAAGACCCTAAGGTCTTCTTTATTTAACAAAAGCTATAAATATGAAGCAATCAAAGTTTCTGCTATTTGCACACTATTTGTTGCTGCACCTTTACGCGTATTATCAGATACAATCCAAAGATTTAAACCCATAGGATGGCTAATATCGGCTCTTACTCGACCAACAAATACATCATCTGAACCACTGCCATCTGTAACAGGTGTAGGGTAATCATTTTCATCTTCAATTAGTTGTACACCAGGCGCATCAGTTAAAAGTTGCTTTATATGCTCAATATCTACAGGAGAACGTGTTTCTAGATGAACAGCTTCAGAATGACCATAGAATACAGGTACACGTACAGCAGTAGGATTTACCATCACACTGTTATCGCCTAATATTTTTTGAGTCTCTTCAACGATTTTCATTTCTTCTAATGTATAGCCATTATCAGCGAAGTCGTCTATTTTTGCCAATACGTTAAATGCGATTTGTTTATCAAAAACATCATTATCAAGTGGACGCGCATTCATTAAATTTGCAGTTTGTTTTGCTAATTCATCTAATGCTTTTTTACCAGCTCCTGATACTGATTGATAAGTACAGATATTAATACGATCTATACCATATGCATCATAAATAGGCTTTAAGACCAACATAAGTTGTATTGTGGCACAATTTGGATTAGCAATAATATTGTGATTACGATAATCAGCTAAAGTATCTGAATTTACTTCTGGCACCACTAGTGGTACATCATATGATGAACGAAATTTCGAAGAGTTATCAATCACAATACAGCCCGACTCCGCCGCGATATGAGCATATTGTTCGGCAGCTTCACTTCCAGCTGAGAATATTGCGATATGTACTTTTGAAAAATCAAACTCGGCAACGTCTTGTACTTCCACTTCTTTGCCCTGAAATTTAATTTCTTCTCCAGCACTACGATCACTTGCTAATAAGTAAAGTTCTTCAACTGGAAACTTTCGATCTGCTAACGTTTCTATAATTTGGCGACCAACTAAGCCGGTAGATCCTAATATTGCAACATTAAATTGTTGTGGCATTATTTTTCCTCATTTTGTATAGCAAAGCCTAACTTTGATAATTGATCGGCTTGTTTTTTATTCGTACCCAAGATATTTATAGCGGAGAATTCGCGCCTTGAAGGGTAATTTTTTCTTAAAAAATCGAAGCCTCTGGCTGTTAACTGATTACAAATTAAACCATGATCAGAACGCACATCATAAATACTATGCACTAAAGCTCTTAAATCAGATAAAGCAAAGTTATCATTTACATTTATATCTTTGATAACAGGTTTAGGTAAAAAATCCTTTAATTGGTATTTTATTTTTATATCATTTTGCTGGCATAAAACCTGATATAACATAAATGTACCACGAGCTTTTCCTTCTAAAGTATGTCCTGCAATATGTACTGAACCAAAACGTACATAATCTAAAAGTTCAGTTGAAATATCAGGTTCATTCTCCCAAACATCTAAAACTAAAGTCAGTGATTCACCTTTCTTCATTAAATTAAGTAAAGCATGGTTATCAATTACGTCACCACGACTTGTATTAATCAAAATCGTACCGGATTTTAAAGCATTTAAAGTTTTCTCATCAAATAAATGTTTAGTTTTATGATCACCTTCACTTATCAAGGGTACATGTAATGAAATAACATCGGATTGCGCTATAAGCGCTTCAAAAGATACGTAGTTCAAATTCTCTGATTGATTTATCGGATCACATAGCAAAGTTTTAACGCCTAAAGCTTTTAGTTTTGCATCTAATCGAATACCAATATTACCAACACCTATAATACCGACTACTTTGTCTTGAACTTTAAAATCGTCTTCTTGAGATAATGCATAAATAGCACTGATCACATATTCAGCAACAGCAACAGAATTACAAGCCGGTGCACTGGTGAAAAAGATATCTTTATCTGCTAGATATGTTTGATCAATATGGTCGGTGCCGATTGTCGCAGTACCTACAAATTTCAATTTATTAGCTTGAGTTAATAAATTTTCATTCACATTAGTCACTGAACGTGTTAATAAAACATCAACATCAATAAGCATATCGGCCGTAATTGAGCGACCATCAAAACGTGTGATTTTTCCAAACTCAGAAAAATATTCTTCGACTAAAGGCATGTTTTGATCAGCAAGAATTTGCATTGAATTATCCACGTGGCTAAATTTTTCGACATTATACCCAATCATCTTAAATATGCGAGTTTAGCTTAGATAATTATCAATTATAGAAATAAAAAAACCGCCGTTCAGCGGTTTTTTTAACGAATTATAATTATAAAACTATAGGTCGCCTTCATTTTCAGTTAAGAATTTTGCAACACCTTCAGGGCTTGCATCCATACCTTTTTTACCTTCAGACCAACCAGCAGGACAAACTTCACCATGCTCAGTGTGGAATGCTAGTGCATCAACCATACGTAACATTTCATCAATATCACGACCTAGAGGTAAATCATTGATTACTTGATGACGTACAACGCCTGCTTCATCGATAAGGAATGAACCACGAAAAGCTACGCCAGCTTCTGGATGCTCAACGTCATATGCTTGACAGATATCATGTTTAACATCAGCAATTAGAGGGTATTGAACTGGTCCAATACCACCTTCATTTACTGGAGTATTTCTCCATGCATTGTGTGAGAATTGTGAATCAATAGAAACACCAATTACTTCAACACCACGTTTTTGGAATTCAGCAAAACGTTTATCAAATGCGATTAACTCTGAAGGACATACAAAAGTAAAATCTAACGGGTAAAAGAAGATAACTGCTTTTTTACCTTTAATTGACTCGTGAAGGTTATACGCATCTACGATTTCACCGTTACCTAGTACTGCTGCAGCTGTAAAATCTGGTGCCTGACGGCCTACTAATACACCCATTGTGATCTCCTATAAATTAATTTAATTCGATATAACGGAAAATGTCCGTCGCTATTAATATAGTGACTAAATATTAAAACCCAAGTAGAAACTCATGAATTTTGAATTATTTTTCGTTACTTATATTCCCATGCCATGATAATCCGATAATCTCTTTAATAACAATTGGATTTTACGATGTGTGTAATTGATAAAAACGAACGGTGAGAATTCAATCAAAAAGTAGCTCTAAACATTGAGAACTACTATCATTTTTAGATGCTTTTGATATTAGACTATAAGTCCATAATGCCTTCTGGCAATGTGTCTTTAAGCTCTTGCCAAATAACACCAGAATCCAAACCATATTGACGAACTAAATATATGGCCTGATCGTGTTTACCTTGTTGAGCAAGTACGATCAAATCTTTATAAAAAGCACGTGCTAGATCACGGGTACGTTGATCCGAAAAATAGTGAGTTGCGATTCTTGAATAAAAACCTTTAAAACCGTTAAGTGTTAAAACATAAATAGGATTACCGCAAGCAAACGCAAGTTCATGATGCATTCTGTAATCATACTCAGAAATTGCTTCAACAGTATCAGCAATATTTTCACTTCGCTTTAAAATCTCAATTACTTTTTCTGCATTATTTTTTATTGCAGCACGGGTGTAAATCGCACTGATATTTGTTCTTGCAGATAATAGCTGATCAATTAGCTCAGGTATTTTTTCATTATCTAGACGCGCTAACGTTTCCAAGATATTAAGACCTGAAGTTTCCCAAAAATCATTCACTCGGGTTGGCTTTCCATGTCGAATTGTTAGCCATCCATCTCGTGATAATCGCTGTAATACTTCTCGTAAGGTCGTTCTTGTAACGCCTATGATTTCAGATAACTCACGTTCAGCTGGTAAAATAGAACCCGGTTGAAAATCACCATTCCAAATCGAGTCAACAATGTATTCTTCAGCAAAACCAGCTGGACTTTTTGCATTAAAAATTTTCATGATATTTCCAAAATAATAATTCACCTCAATACATTGGCCACTACACACACTTAATTAATACAATTGATTAA
Source organism: Pseudoalteromonas sp. NBT06-2 (assembly GCF_002276045.1). GTDB lineage: Bacteria > Pseudomonadota > Gammaproteobacteria > Enterobacterales > Alteromonadaceae > Pseudoalteromonas. The sequence continues at coordinate 5,625 of NZ_NQMR01000216.1, forward strand.
GACACAATGGAATTGATATAATGAGTATAATATCTTTATGTGAAACTGATTGTACCAGATCAAGCATAACTAACAAGCGCTAAAGACAATGACTCTTTTAGCTTAAAAATTTTAATATTAAGGTCCCCTATGACATATATTGCTAATTTAGCATGCAAGCGTTCTTCATGGTTCATGCTGATGTTGAGTGCTTTCACTCTTGAAGTAACAGCATTAATTTTCCAGTATCAAATGGATCTTGCGCCATGCATTATGTGTATTTACCAAAGAACAGCTGTTTTAGGTATTTTCATTGCTGGGCTTATTGGTTTAACAAACCCTAATAATACCCTTATCCGAATTTCAGCCTACGTGATCTGGTCAATTTCTACAATATGGGGTTATTTCTTAGCGGTGGAGCATATTGACATGCAAACAACAACTGATGTATTTGCCTATACATGTGGCATCGTTCCAAACTTCCCAAGCTTTATGCCACTTCATGAATGGATCCCTATATTTTTTTCAGCTCCTGGAGATTGTGGTGAAATCAGCTGGCAGTTTTTAGATTTATCTATGCCTGTATGGATGAAAATTATCTTTTCAATTTATAGTGTTACCTTAATTACGATCATATCTTCTAACTTATTTAAAAAGCGTATTTAAAAGGCACAAACATGTACTTTACATCAAGAAACATCCCTGAGTTAGCAGGTTTAAAATATACACAACGCGCTCAAGTTATTCGTTTAGCACTAAGCTATTTATCAGTGCCGCAAAAAACCATTTTGAATATAATTAAACTGGTATTTTTAACACCTATATTTTTAATATTAGCGCGAATTGATAGTTGGGAGATTCTTATTTATCTCTTAATCGTTGGTTTTTGTTACCCCTTAATTACCACCCCAATTTCATTATACTTTGCTAAACAACATATTAGTAAAGCAAAGGCTGAAATCCTAAAATAACAATTTAAAAGAGTAAGCTATTTTATACTAACGCAAGACTAAAAATAGCTTACTCGCTATAATTCATTAAATAACTAAAATATTACTTTACCATTAAGTTTTGCTATCGCTTTTTTACCTAAACCTTGTACTTTTTTCAAATCATCTATTGATTTAAAATGACCATTTTGATCTCTATATAAAACGATTGCAGCAGCTTTAGATTTGCCAATTCCGGGTAATAATTCTAAAGCTTTTTGATCAGCAGTATTAAGATTGATTAATTGGTTATTTACAACTACTTCATTTTCAGCAGAATTTTGTGCAAGTACAGTGACAGATGCACTCATTAATAGTGTAAATATAAAAACGATAAGTGTATTAAACTTCATTGTTCTTCCTCCATGATGTCCATCTTTGGACGATAATTAACATTTAACTATAATACCAATACAAATAAATAAGTGCTAACTTACTCGTATTGGTATAAGAAGTCACGAAACCTTCCCTTTAAATAAAGAATAAAACTTCATATTTGTCAAAAACAATATAAAAAATGCTTTTGTGACTTGAAATTTGACCTTGTAAAGTTTACTGTATAAAAAACCAGTGTACTGTAGGAGTGAATAATGGCTGTTGTTATCAAATATGTGGTTGAAAAAAATGGAGTGGAGCGTATGACCTTTACCAGCAAAAAAGATGCTGATGCCTACGACAAAATGCTCGATATTGCTGAATCAATGGAGCAGGTGTTAGAAAAAATTGATGTTGCCTTGAGTGAACAACAAGTTGAAACTTTAGCACTTGAAATTGCAAAAAATAAAGAGCTATTCATGCAAGCTTTAAAAGGCACTAAAGCAATTTCAGAAAAAAAAGAAAAGAAAACTACAGCCAGCAAATCTGAAAATGTGACTGACATAAAACAAGCCTAAACTCCTATTTGCATATCAAAATAAAAAGCGCAAATGCGCTTTTTATTTCTATAAATTAAATTACTGCTCTAGCACTAATCCCACTGGTACTTCTGAAAAAGCATCATCACCTGTCGTAACATCAATTAGTTCATACCCACGTTGTTTACGCTTTAGCTTCAGAATCGGCTTTTCAAAAGCACTTTGCTGACGAGACACATCTTGCTGTAATTCCTCTAACGTCTTACCGTAAGGCGCAACACTTGTTTCAGACCAATTTATGGCTTTACCCTTTTGGTTATACTCAACTTCATGTATTTGATATAAAGCTTCATTGTCACCATCAGCTTCACATAAAATAACTCTAAAATTCCAAAATGCAGACATAACTATTCTCTCTCATTAAATTTTAGCTGTACTTTAACAGCTTGGTAATGTGATTTCACTTTATCAATAAATAGATATTGTTAATTTATATAATAAAAATTAGACTAATTTAAAAGTTTATTAGAATAATCATGATATTAAAATTCCTATTTACATCGACTCTATTAGCGACTTCTTTTATTTCAAACAGTACACAAGTTAATCAATGCGGCAACAATCAAAAAGCTCAAAGTCTAGCGCATTCAATCATTCATGACTCAACGCAATTAAGACAACATTTAAGTTGTGATATCAGATTAACCCAAGCAGCAATCATAAAAGTAAAAGAAATGGCGAATTCAGGCTGGGTAATTCATAGTGGTGCTAATAGCAGGGCGGGATTATGCTTAGG
>NZ_NQMR01000217.1 GCF_002276045.1 Pseudoalteromonas sp. NBT06-2
ACAAAATTGCGCAAGTGTTTTATCAAAGTTTTTTTAATTAATTATCTATACTTAAATTATCACACGTTAAGTACAGGTTATTCACTTTTCTATGTGGATAAGATTAAAAATGCCAGTAAAAGCTGGCATTTAAATAATTTTTATTAAAGAAAGTTACTTGCTTTATTACCAACTTTTTATTTTATGACCTTTAACAGCATAAAATATGATATATAAGTAACAAGGTACCATAATTATATAGGCACCTTGAGCACCTAAACCAGACATATTAGCTAAGCTTAATAAAAGAGGACCTAATGCACCACCCGCAATGCCCATAATTAATAAACCTGATGCTGTTCCTGTTAAGCGACCTAAACCAGATAATGCTAGCGGCCAAATCGCAGGCCAAACCATTGCATTAGCAAAACCTAAAAAGGCAATTAATAATAATGGATCTGGTAATGTTGGGCCACCGAATGGTACTAATAGTAGATTTGAAATAACAAATGAATCGTTATTTCCGAACACCACTGCTAAAGCAACTAATACACCAGATACACCTGACATAATTAAAGCATTTTGCTGTGACAAGTAGCGTGGGATTAAAGCAATACCAATTGCGTAACCTAACAACATACAAGCCATTGTATAAGAAGTCATAATCGAATAATCAGCTATACCTAAAAATAATGCATATTGTCCAATAGTATCTGCAGCAATAACTTCTACAGCAACATATAACGCAATACCAATAATACCTAAGACAAGATGAGGATGACTTAATGCCTCCTTAATATCACTTTTACCATCTGACGAACCTTCATCAAATACTAAATCAGGTAATTTTGAAAACTTTGCAAATAATGCAAATATGAAAACAAAACTTGAAATTGCAAGGTAAGGTAATACTAAGCTAGAAGCCATAGCATCCTTTTGCGTTTGAGAAAGTACTTCACCTTCAGCTACTACACCACTTACTACAACAGCAGCAAATAAAACTGGCACAACTACACCTGAGAACTTATTAAGTAGTCCCATAATACATACTCTCACAGCCGCAGACTCTTCTTTTCCCATTTTAACAACGTACGGATTTACAGCTGTTTGTAATATTGTTTGACCAACACCAATTAACAGCTGGGCCAACAAGAAAATTTCGATCATTTGAAACTTTGCAGCGGGAATAAAAAATAACGCAGCACAAGCCATCACTGTACAACCTACCGCCATACCATTTTTATATCCTATTTTCTTAATTAGAATAGCTGAGGGTATACCAGCTATTGTGACTGAAATATAAAAAGATGAAATAATTAAAGAGGCTTGCAAAGGTGATAATTCTAGCATTTGTTGTAAAAACGGTGTTATTGCACCATTTAACCAGGTCACGCAACCAAGTATGAAAAACATAGATCCGGCCAATACCATTGGCAGAATATTATTTTTATTAGTACTATTTAAACCCACTGTAGCTTCCATAAGACTTCTTCTTGTTGAAATTAAGTGAGATATAAGTTCTCCCTGAACCTTATATTCCATTTAATATAGTTATAGTTAATTTTATGTTTCACGCTATATAGTCGGAAAAACAACAGGTTAACCCAGAATAATTAACCACCCACTAATATATCATTAACAAAAATGACAGCGCTATCATAAAACTTTACGACAATTTAACGATTATTGCCAGAAGCTTTTGTTAAAAATTTAAAAACAAAAAAGGACAATATCGTCCTTTTTTAATCATAATCTAATAACAATTTAATTGACTTGGGTTATTCTGCTCTTTGTTTGTTTATTTAAATAACTACGCAATTTAACTTTATCACCTTTTTTAACATCGATAGGTGCTAAATAAGGTTGCCAGTTACTACCGTTATCTAAGCTCACTTCTATTTTAAGATATGGAACAGATGAGTTTGCTTTCAGTTTGCCATTTTCAATGATGCCGCCAGGCACAGGTAAGTAAGGTGCCACACCAGAAAGTAGCATTTTATTTAACTCCTTTTTACCTAAGGCCGCAGAGAAATTAACCCAGTCTTGTTTACGTTTTGCATTACTTGGATTATCACCTTCCCAAGATGCTTTATGCCAAGCACGTTCTGCGACAGCCAATGCTCTTGGAAATAACATTTTCAAAACTTGGTCTTCAGTACGAATAGACTCAGACCAAACCTGTCCTTGTATACCTAAAATATTTTCAGGCTTTTCAAGTTTTGGTAATGAACGTCCAACTAAAGCTTCTAAATTATCAATTTTTTTACCTGAGCGTGTAAAATCGGCATTGGCATATACATTATCAGGCATATAACCAAATGTTTTTTCTGTACTGGTATATCTACTAGCCCAGTAATAACCTCTTTCTTCTGGATGCGCTTCATAAGGATGATCAAAATATAAATGTGTACCATGCGATAATATAACTTGGTAATTATTATTTGCTAAACGGTAAGCACGGTCAGCCACACCCCACTCCCAAATATTATCCCAAACATTTGCTGTAAATATTTCATTTGGCAACTCTTTACGGTTAAATGTATTTAATGTGTCGTACATTAAACCATCTTCCCAAGCACCAGGAGAAATTCCTCTTGCATTTAGTAACTCAGCAACTCGTTTTGTAAAATACGGTTTAAAATCTGCGACACCAGATACACCATTATCAGGCTTATCAAATAATGCCTTACATACAGGTGAGCCTGCCCATGAACCTTTACCAACCTCATCACCACCAAAGTGTAAGTTAGTTAAACGAACACCAGCTTCTCTATACATTTGCTGTAATTCATATGTTACTTTATCTATAAATTGATAGCTTGAATCCATGCAAACATTAACTGAATTATCTTTATAATTTTGCACTGTATTATAAAAAGAGGTATCAGCAGGATCGCTTAACAAATAAGCTTTTGCTTGTAACTTTTGAATTTTTTTAACTTCGGCATCCGTTTTTAGCACACCAGCTTGATTGAGTAATTGACCTACGCTTAGCTTTTTATCTTTACTGATCAATTTATTGTAGCGCGCTTCCATTGATTTAATCGCCGCTCTAGCATGACCAGGTGATTCTATCTCTGGAATAATTTGTATATGTCTTGCTGCAGCAAACTTTAATAATTCAATGAAATCAGCACGTGTCATAAAACCATTACCTGAGCCTGATTTAAAAGGCCCTGTTCCTAGCTGAGTTAATAAACACGTTTGTTCTTTTAAATCAAAACAACGATAAGCACCAACTTCAGTCAGTTCAGGTAAATCAGGGATCTCTAAACGCCAGCCTTCATCATCTGAAAAATGCCAATGTAGTTTATTAAGCTTGTAACGTGCCATTTGTTCAACGAGCTTGAACATAGCTTCCTTTCCATGGAAGTTTCTTGCGTTATCATAATGCATACCACGCCAATCATATCTAGGACTATCTTTTATTTCAACTCTTGGCAGAGATACTTCTTTTTTACTATCAGCAGGAAACAGTGCCAATAAAGTTTGCATGCCATAAAAGGCACCTGCATTATCACTACCAGTGATTTCTATTTTATTATCATCTATCTCTAATTGATAACTTGCAGGTTTTCCTTTATTAATTGATTCATCAATTAGTATGTTAATGACGGATTGTTTGCTAACGGATATATGATTAGGTTCAGCTTTTAAATCTAATTGATAATATTTTTTTAGATCATCAATAAATACTTTTATTTCCGATGTCGCACCACCTGCATAACGCACTTCCCATTGTTCGGTTAATACCGTTTCGCCACGATTAAAATCCATATCTTGTGGCTTAGGGATCACACGCTTTAATGCTTCCAATTCGGATACTTTATGTTTTATCATTTTGGCATTATGGGCATAACGATTTTGTGCATTCGCTATTTGCGTTAAATCCATTTCAGGTGAATTGAATTTTTTAACTTGATTTTCTCTTACAATTGATGCAACAAATTGACTAAAATCTTCTGTATCCGTATTTGAAAAAATAGCGGGAGTACCATTATTTGTTACCATAAAGGCACGAGGCATAAAATCAGAATATGCAACGATCCAGGCGGCGCCTTTAAATGTTAATTCTAAAGTGCTTCCTGCTTTTAAACCTTTAAAGGTTGAGGTAGGTACTAAGCGATGTAAATCACCATTAACATGCTCAAATTTTAATCCTTTATCTATTTGTGAGTCTATTTTACGAATTGAATGAAAATATAATTGCCAGTCATTTTTCCCTGCTGGTAAATCTACTTTAGATTTATTATCAAAGCTTAAATTTCCTTCAAAGCTATTTGATGCGTATTTAAAGTTATTATTAATCCCAAATTTTAATTCTGTTTTCTGAGTGAACTTTTCTACTGAGTCTTGTGAAAAACCAGCAATCGCGAACATTGGCATTGAACATATTAAACTCGCACTAATACCACGAAGCATGCTCTTATTGAACCGCATCAAAAATCTCCTTTATTTATTTTTAGATATCAATATTTAGTTAGTTATTAGACTTTAATACTGAGTAACTTAAATTCTTATTTTGTATATTCGTGAACTATTTAAAAATATATACTATGAAAAATAAAAATGACAGCGTTATCATTTCATTTATTATTAAAGTTAATAATAAAAAACCTGGCAAAAGCCAGGTTTTCATTATTACTTTAAAATGAAACTATCCCCAAGCTACCAGATTTTCACTCTACTTTTAGGTTCGATATACATTTTATCACCTTGCTTCACATCAAATGCTTTATAAAACTCAGGCATATTTGCCAATATGCCAATTACACGATAATGGCTCGGCGAATGCGGATCTGTCATTAAACGATTTCTGAGTTCTTCGTCACGATATTTTCTTCGCCAAATTTGTGACCAACCCATAAAGAACCTTTGCTCGCCATTGTAACCATCTAATACTGACGATTTATCCCCATTCAAAGACATTTGATATGCTTTATAAGCAACGGTTAATCCCCCTAAATCACCAATATTCTCACCTAACGTCAGTTGACCATTTACATTTGCATCATCAAATGGTTTAAACTTATCATAAAAACTTACTAAATTTTCACTGCGTTTTTCAAACTGTTTAAGGTCCGATTCACTCCACCAATCTCTTAAGTTGCCATCACCATCATACTTAGCCCCTTGATCATCAAAACCATGACCCAACTCATGACCAATGACTGCACCTATGGCACCATAATTAACAGCATCATCAGCATCTAAATTGAAAAAAGGAGGTTGTAATATCGCTGCTGGAAATACAATTTCATTATTTACAGGATTGTAATATGCATTTACAGTTTGCGGCGTCATATGCCATTTACTACGATCCACTGGCTTGCCTAATTTACTTGTCATATCAGCATAGGTCCACTGACTATAACGCACGAAATTCCCCACTAAATCATCTGATTTTATTTCTAATGCTGAATAATCTTGCCACTTCTCAGGGTAACCAATTTTAGGAGTAAATTTATTTAACTTTTCTTTTGCTGCAACTTTCGTTTCAGGGCTCATCCATTCAAGATCATTAATTGCAAGCTCAAAACCTTTAATCAAATTATCAACCATTACTGTCATGCGTTTCTTGGCTTCTGGCGGAAAATTATCTTTTACATAAATTTTCCCTAAAATCTCACCTAGTACAGAGTTTGCTGAATCAACCGCTTTTTTCCAGCGAGGTTTTTGCTCTTTAATGCCTTTTAGCGTAGTACTATATAAGTTAAAGTTTAAATCTTCAAATTCACGACTCAATAAATGTGAGTAATCTTGAATATAGTGAAAAGCTAAATAATCTTGCCAAATTGTGATATTGGTTTCACTAAATAATGTACCAAACGCTTGTATATAAGTAGGCTGAGATATAATAACTTCATTACTTGTAATATTTGATTTTAATAAATACTCAACAAAGTCAAATTGACCAAGCATATCATTAACTTCATTAACGCTCAGTTTATTATATGTTTTAGTAGCATCTCTATTTTCTACACGAGACCACTGCACCTGTGCTAATTTAGTTTCTAAATCAATAATATTTTTAGCTGCTTGCTCTGCGTTTTCAAAACCTGCTTTATTTAATAATTGACTGATGAAGTATTGATATTCAGTTCTAATTTTCACGAACTTTTCATCATTTTTTAAATAGTAATCACGATCTGGTAAACCTAAGCCAGACTGATAAATATAAACACCATATTCACTTGAATTTTTAGCATCGTTATTTATATACCAACCAAGAGGTGTTGTACCACCTTTAATCAATATATCAGCCATCATACTTGTTAAAGCTTGATGATCTTTTACTGCTTTAATTGCATTAAGGTCAGCTTGTAAAGGCTTTATTCCTAACGTAGTAATTTTAGCTTCATTCATATAACTATTATAAAAATCAGCTAATTTACGCTCATCAGAACCAGCAACAGCATCTTTATTTGAAACGGCTGCTTCTATCACTGTTTTTAATGCTTTTTGAGAATTGTCATAAAGCTGACTAAAAGAGCCATAGTTTGATTTATCAGCTGGAATTTCTGTTGTTCTTAACCAGCTACCATTGATATGTTCATAAAAATCATCTTGTGCACGAACTGATTTATCCATATTTTCAAGGGATATTCCCGAAAGAAGTGGTGCTTTTAGTTCTGATACTTGCTCTTTAATTGCTTGCTTAACTGTAGTCGATGCTTGTTGTTCCCCACACCCAGACAAACTTAAAGCGAGCGCAATACCACTAGCTGTTAATGTGAGTTGTTTTATTGGTTTCATTTTAACCCTTATTATTTTTTATATCCATACTACATAGAAATACACAATTTCAGTAAGTCGAGAAGCATGGGTATATTTCGCTTGTTTATATTATGGAAATATACACTATGTATGAATGAAAACATTAATAATATTCATGACTCATAATGAGTTACTCATAAAGTTGACAGTTTTTCAATGATCACTTTATTCGCTTCCGGAAATTCATAATTATTTAAATTTTGAATATTAACCCAGCAAGACTCTTGTCCTTCATTGCCTATAGCTTCACCGGTAAAATGTTCTATTAAATGGATATCTAAATAGACTGATTTATCAGGATAATCATGATGAATTTGATGAAAAGCTTCGCTCAAGATAACATCTATATTAATTTCTTCTTTTAGCTCTCGCACTAAAGCTTGTGTTACGGTTTCTCCTGCTTCAACTTTACCACCTGGGAACTCCCACTTATTACCTTGATGTTGATCGGCAGAGCGTTTACATATAAATATTTTTGTTCCTTGCTTAATCAAACCGATTGCGACATGAATAATTTTTTGAGTCATTTTATATTCTTTTATGTTGATAATTATTAAATACATCGAGTAGGGTGCGGCTCATGCCTCATCCCTCTCACAGAACCGTACGTACAGACCTCGTATACCGCTCATGCAATTTACTATTTCTTAATCATAAGAAGCAAGAACACCCGTTTTCACTTCGTCTATCTGATATAAACCGATATCTTTAAACTAACTGTTTGACATGGCATAACTTGCTAATGGACTCATCGAGTTTTGCCATGAGTTCATTTTCATCCGCTTAAAAGGCGGTTTATACTTTAGCTGCTTTAATCTACGGTGTAATTTATCCGCCGCTTTCCAAAGCCTCAATTGTATTGCCCTTAATCTCCGCCATTACGTTTGGTGAGTTGCTTAACTTTCATTTTAAATGCTTTAAGCTTCTTCTCCTTGGATGCTTGTATGATTTGTGTAAATCACTACATCCAAGAATTTTATGCCCATATCGCTATGTGCTATATGGGTTTTACGCTCATTCACCTTAAATTTCAGCATTTTTTCTAAGATATGGCTCGCTACTTTCAATGCGTTTTCTGCGCCTGATTTTGAGGTACAGAATATCAAAACTTCATCCGTATAACGCACTATTCAGTGCGCTCGCTTCATCATTTCTTGATCGAACTCATCTAGGTAGATATTGGCTAATAGTGGACTAATTACCCCGACTTGCGGGCTACCCAACTCACTCACCAACACTGCCGAAGCAGGTTTACTTACGTTATGCACCTCTAACTTCCTATGGCTTCTTTCAGTCTGACGGGTTTGCCAGCTTCGCTGGGCAAACATCGAGTAGGGTGAGGCTTTTGCCTCAT
>NZ_NQMR01000218.1 GCF_002276045.1 Pseudoalteromonas sp. NBT06-2
GGTAATTTATACCTTAAAATAGGAAATACTTATTTAAAACTTAAAAAAGATGCCACAAACAATTGGGCAATAACCACGCTTACAACGGCACAATGGAATGAATTAACATTAATTCCAAGTGAATTTAGTCTTGAGGTAGGTGATTTTAATAGTGATGGATTAGATGATTTTAAGTTAACCAATAATGATGGTTCAGTTGTGATTACTGCTGAGAATGGCAGTGATGGCTATGTGGTTAATAGTGACAATGTCGAACCTTCATTATATACATTCACTAGTTCAGACTTTGCAACGACTAATGATACACAAGTAAATGCGCTACCTACAGCAGGTACAGGCACACAAGTCAGCACAACTTCAGGGCAATTTAGAGTTGATGAATCAGGTAACGCTACTTACAACGTGCCATTTAACTTGCCTATAGGGCCCGGCGGTATTCGCCCTGAACTAGGCCTATCGTATTCAAGTGCCAATACGCGTACAGGCTTTGCGGGAGTTGGTTGGTCGTTAACGGGTTTGTCTTCAATTAGCCGCTGTAGTAAATCACACTTTTACGATAATTTAAATGGCACTTATGTAGAAGATATCACATTTACATCTAGTGATGCATTCTGTGTTGATGGGCAGCGACTGATAGAGGTAGCAGATGGTGTATATCGTACATCACAAGATAGCTTTACTGAATATACCATCGATGTTGAGGGCGATGACATAGTAGGCTTTAGCGCAGAAACCAAATCTGGAGAAACGCATATTTACGGAAAAACTTTAACCTCGATTCAATATATTAATAGCAGTGCGACCAATAATACCGAGATTGCGATAACTTGGTTACGTAGCTCAATAAGTGACCCTTACAATAAAGCCATTAATTATCAATATAAAAATATTGATAATACGTCTGAATTAGTTTTAGACACTATTACCTATGGCCCTGTTACTGTCACAATACAAACCGCAGATAAATCTGAAGATTATCCTTTTGATTTACAATATGGTTATCGCTACGGGCAAGAATACCAACAAACGCAACGTATTACAGGGGTAAATATAGCAGTATCACCGGCGGTGAGTAACCGAACCTATGAAATTGATTATAATACAAGTCATAAACAGCTGTCGTATATTGACTCTATCACAGAATGTACCAGCGGCCATTGTTCAAAACCAGTTACATTTGATTGGTTAGTGAATCAAGACCACTTTGATAGCTATCCCGATAATACAGTCAATACGGTCACCAAACACAATGGCGGTTATTCACGTATTCTTGATTTTAATGGTGATGGCATATCTGATTTTATTGAACCCAAAACGGCAAATAAATGGCAAGTTACCTTTGGTAAAAGAAGTCGTTCAGGTAATTATACAACAGAAAATGTTACGATTTCCGGTTCTAATAATGATGATGATATCGCTTTTAAAAATGCCATTGTAATGGATATTAATGGTGATGGCCGTCAAGATTTACTTGTACCTAGCAAAGCGGGTAATACAGGCGAAATTAATTGGCACGGTGTTTTTTACCAACCCGGCACACGCGATGTAGAGCGTTGTGAAACTGAACCTGGATTTGAACATCTTTGTTTTCCAGGTACTGAAAGTTACTCATTTGAAACTGACTTGGTATTTACCACCACAGATGCAAAGGTTTTTTCAATAAAACCATTAGACTTTGATGGTGATGGTTTATTAGATATAAGCTATACCGTTACCTCCAATTCAGTGGATTGGAAGTCATCGTCTATTTATGTGCTTTTAAATCAAGGAGACCCATCAGTAGCTAATGATAACACCGAATATTTTTCAGCAAAAAAACTAATATATAACTCTCCAAAAGATATACCAAATAGAGCACAAAGTTCGATAAATAAACAAACATTTTTGGATTTTAATGGCGATGGATTAACTGACTTATTAGTATCCTTAGATATGTTTAAACTGAGTGATAGTATTTGTGATAACGGAGAGTTGTGCTTAATTGAAGATGGAACTGATATATCTTTACAGTTAAATAAAGGTGGCAGTTTTGAAGAAAAATCAACAAATATAAACAGTATAAATAAATTAAAACTAGCTGACTTTAATGGAGATGGATTATCGGATATTTTATATTTAGGTAGTTCTAATAATTGGTATTTTCGTATAAGTACCGGTGAAGGCTATTTAGAACAAGACATTGCCCTAAGGGATGTCGAAGAAAAAGATTTCATGTTAATGGATTTTGACATGGATGGTTACACCGATATATTAACCTATAATAAAAGCCAAAAGCACTGGTATGTTAAACGTTATAACCCATCAAAAAATAATTTTGATTCTAGTTTTATTTATAATACCCAAAATAGCTTTAAATTAGAGCGCAAAGATAATGACATTATTCAGCATGGTGATTTTGATGGCGACGGTGCATTAGACTGGGCGAGATTAAGAGATAAAAAATGGTCATTATTTTACCGTTCTAATACATCAAATAGTAAAAAAAATGTCATTACGCATTTTACCGATGGCATGGGTAATCAAACCAATGTGACCTATAAACCTTTGACAGATAACTCAGTATATGAAGGTGCATTAGAGGTCGGCTTCCCATTAATAAGCATTACAAATCCAGTTTATGTTGTAAGTGAAGCGAGTAGCCCTGATGGCATTGGTGGTCGTGCAAAGGTTAATTATAAATATGCCAATATGGCATTGCATGGTCAAGGTCGTGGGTATTTAGGTTTTGCTAAGTTAACCACTATTGATAGCCGTGATGATGATTATAATATGGTGACAGAAACTTTTTACCATCAAGGTTTTGATGCCACCGTTGATGGCCAAAATCAATTAAATGAACCAGAGTTGATTGGCATGCCAATCAAAACACGCCAAAAAATGGTGAAAAAAGATGGTACTTCAAGTATTTTGCTTTCAGAGGCAGTGAATGAATATGAAAAGCTGACAACGCAAAGTGCATTAGATACGCATTCACCTGCCAGTCCATATTTTAGCTACATTAAACAAAGTACTGAAAAAGCTTATCATTTAGATGGTGGCAGTGACGGCTTTACATATTCGGATGGTGGTTTAAAAAGTACAACCACGACCATTAATGAATACGATACAGCAGGTAACCTGACAACAAGTAAAATTCAATTAGATAAGAGTGATAACACAGAGCAATTTATCACAGAGACAAAAAATAGTTATCTCAATACTGGTGGAGACTGTGCCGCTGTAGTAAATGGCTCTAATGTCAGCTTTGCAGGTGATTACCAAAGATATGGTCGGCTCACCTGTAGTACAGTCACTAAAAGCGTTTATATAAATGATGAAGGTACATCATCAACACGTTCGAGTGGTTTTGGATATGATAATAAAGGTATTTTAAATAAAGAATTTATTGCATTAGGCACAGACCAACAAGTGACGACTAGCTATAGTTTTGATGACTGGGGCAATGTACTCACTAAAACGGTAACGGGTAAAGAGCTCGTTGAGAATAACTATAGTACGCCAGTCTACAGTGATGAAATTAGTAAAACACAAACCATGACATACGATAATTCACATCGCTTTGTGGTAAGTCAAACGAATGATTTAGGTTATAAAACATGTTTCAGTGTAAATAACACATTTGGATTCGTTGAATCAAAAACGACTAATGTGACAAGCTGTGATACAAGTGCACGAGCAAATGGTTTCACCACACATTATCGCTATAATGGCATTGGTCAGCTAACAGCGACACAAGCACCAAATGGCATCATTAGTTTAAAAAGTAGACGTTGGGTACATGCTAAATATCCACAGCAAGGTTATACTGAAACAACAACTAACCCGAGAGGGCAGACGACTACTAAGTACTTTGATAAATTGGGCCGCACTTATAAAGTAAAAAGTGATACCTATAATTCAGGTGAGTATCAATATTCAATTACTGAGTTTGATAAATTTGGTCGAGCTCATAAACAATCAATTCCAGTCAATAATGAAAATGTATTAGTAGGGCAATGGCAAAAAACTAAGTATGATATTTTAGGCCGTGTCATTAAGCAAACCACACCAAGCTTTGATGGTTCAACTTTAATGGTACAGACTAAATATGACATGTATGGACAAACCGACAGTCATACGGGTGATAATAAAACCATTAAAAAGGTTAATCATTTTAATGTTGCAGGTAAGTTAATACAAAGTATCGATAATGCCGATGCAGCCTATGGTGCAACTGCAAGCAGTATTAGTTATACATATGATGCATATGGTAAATTATTTGAAACCATAGATACTTATGGTAATAAAATACAAAATCAATACGATGATGTTGGTAATAAAATATTGATGTCAGATCCTGATAAAGGTATTTGGAACTATAAATACAATGCATTAGGTCAATTAAAGTGGCAACGAAATGGTAATGGTAAAGTTACTTGGTTTAATTACGACACTTTAGGGCGTGTAATACAGCGTATAGATGATGCAAGAGGTACAGGCGAATCACGTTGTTTCATGTATGATGGTGTATACCAAGGAGCGAAAGATTCAGAGCGTGTTGTAACGGGTAAAGACTGTTCTGTTGATAGCAACTTAATATTTGAAAAAGAATATGGCTATGATGCACTTGCACGTTTAGAAAGTACCACAACATCGGTATATCACCATGATGAACCGACAGTAAGCCAATATCAGCGTAATTATTATGATGGTTTAAGCCGCGTATATATGTCACAGCTAAGTAATGATTATGCGGTAGGTTATCGTTTTGATAGTAACGGTTTTAAAATATCAGAGCATAGCTTAGAGTTTGATGCAAAAACCGATAAAGTGAATGTGATTGCACTAAAAGAAACAGTCGCAGTAAATTATCGCGGACAAGTCACAGAAGAGCAGTATTTAAATAATCAAACGATTAATCATATTTTTGATGCTAATACTGGGCTAGAAAAAGGAATTAGCACAGTAGGTATTACTGGTACGGGAGCGATTGGCAATATAAATACTTCATATAGATATAATGCGTTTGGTCAGCTTGAAGGCCGAGATATTAATAGCTTATACAGTGCTACCCGTACTGATGAATATGAATATGATGGTTTAAATCGACTTAAACAATCTGCAATGACATATGGCTCACAAGCAGGTGCTACAAATTATTTTTGTTATGATGCAATTGGCAATATGTTACAAAAAGAGGGTACAACAGCCTGTAGTTCATCAACGAATGATTTTAGTTATGGTAGTCAAACACGCAGCCAGGGTAATGCAGGACCACACGCACTTCGCCATGATGCTAAAACGGGGCGAAATTTCAACTATGATAATAATGGTAACTTACTTGCTGACGGCAATAGAAGCTTCACATACTCTGCTTTTGATAAAGTGACAGATATTCAACAAAATTCGAATATGCAAGTTAACTTTAGATATGGTGCTGGTTTATCGCGTTATTTCCGTAAAGATATTTATTTAGGTAATGGTGCTGGTTTAGATGCTGATGGTGAGCGTAAAGATACACAAACTCATTATTTTGGTGCCTTTGAGCGTATTGAGAAACAGTCTGATAATGGTAGCGCTCAGGTAAGCTATCAATATGCGGTTGGCAATATTATGATCACCCGAGATATCACAACAGGGGTGATCAGCCGTAAACTTATGGTACGCGATCACTTAGGTTCGGTATTGGCTATCACCAATAATGCCAAAGTGGAACGCGCTTTTTATTATAAAGCCTTTGGTGAACAAGTTGATGTAACCGAGCAAGGTTTTGGTGAATTTAAACGTTATGCGCGCCAAGGATATACTGGTCATGAAATGCTTAATGGTTTAAATATCATTCATATGAACGGTCGGATTTACGATCCAACCTTGGGGCGATTCCTACAGGCTGATCCGCATATTCAGGCTCCTAGTAATTCACAATCGTATAACCGATATAGCTATGTACTGAATAATCCGTTGAGTTATACCGATCCAAGTGGGTATTTTTTTAAGAAGCTGTTAAAAACTTCGATGAAGATAACTGGTACAGGGCACTTATTAAGATCTATTGCAAAAACTCCTTGGTTGAATAGCTTAATAACAGTGGGTTTGAACTTTATACCAGGTTGCCAAGTATGGTGTAGTGCAGTTTATACTGCGGCATCAACTTTTGCAGTCACAGGAAGCTTAAATGCAGGGATAAAAGCAGGTGCAATTGCTTATGCTACAGGTAAAGCTTTTCAGGAAATAGGAAACCACTTCAGTGATGTTAGTGGAGGAGCTGGTGCAGACATAAACTTTGGTGGAAATATGTTGACAGAAACACAAGTTTCTCAACAAATTGCGGCTCATGCTATCGTAGGGGGAGTGTCTTCTTCATTAAATGGTGGCAAGTTCGGACATGGATTCTTTTCTGCTGGTGTAACAAAAGGGCTTGGAGGAGCATACCTTCCAGCTGGTTCTGACTTGAGCGCTGGGGAAGTTGCATATGGAACAGTTACTTCGATGGTTATTGGTGGAACTGCATCTGTGATTTCAGGAGGTAAATTTGAGAATGGTGCAAAGACGGCAGCCATGCAATATTTGTATAATCAGTTAGGTAAAGTCAATTATTCTAAAATATGGAAGGATGTGACGCGAACATTGAGTGATTATTGGGGTGGAGTTAAATCACAAGAAATAGAGGTTTTTCGTGGAGCGTTGAATACTGAAGGCGTTCATCGTTTATCACAAGGAGCCGCTGGTCTTGCTGAAATCGGTGCTGCAACAACTGTTTGTACTGCTTCGGCTGGAGTAGGGTGTCTTGCAGGAGGAGGGTTATTATTTATGCATGGAACGTCAAATTTATATGAAGCGATGAGTGGTAGGAATCCAATGGCTTATGCTTACTCTGGTTTTGGTGCAAACCCTAAATTTGGGGCTAAAGCATTTGTGGTAATAGATGCTGGGATGGCCGTATCATCTGGATTTAATAGTTATAAAATCGGTAATGTATACTCCCCCGCTGGCTCTTTAACGAGAACAGAAAAAGCTTGGGTTGCAAACGATGGTTATCAAATGTATATGGGTATTCAATCAAGTAAAGGTAATTAACAGGGTAAAAAATGGTTATTGAATTTATAATAGGTTTATTTCTTTTTTTGTGCGTCACTTTGTCTATTTTAGAAAAAAAAGGTAAGGACATAGGTTTTTTGAATAAATATTATGAAAATATACAAATATTCGGCCTGCTACTGTCAATTAGCTTAGCTGGTATTTATATTTTATCAGGTGAAGTAATAAAGGGATTAGGAGCTATTGGTTTAGTTATATTTCTTGAAACTAGATTTAAGGTTTACAAGAGAAACCAAAAATAAATCACATATTACAAACAAGAATGGACAGGCACATAATAAAGCAATTATAGGCCCCTATAAATATCTTGTTGGTATCCGTGATAGAAATATAAAAAAGGTCATCTTTCGATGACCTTTTTCTTTATAACTAAAATTAAAATTCACCCTCTTGTTCCAAACCATCATGTCAACTGCTCCCAACAATAATCACACTTTGTGGTTCAAGCTATCGGAATGGTGGTTCAGGTGGATAGGAATATACACTTATATATTCCGTCAAATAGAACCACTGAGAATGTTTGTAACAATCCAGTGTTCCGTTTTGGTTGGAGCAGTTAGATCGTTTTATTGGAGCATATCAATAAAAAGATAAGATTTAGTGATTAGAATAGGAATAATCAAGATCGTGAATATCTTCTATTTTTTTCTTATCTAGTTGATATAAAATCGCGCTGGCCGCCAAATAAGGAATCGCCTGAAAATCCTCGGTTGTTTTGAGTTTGATTGTTTTAAATTTACTCGTATCTTCAATGAGTTTGTTTAAATGTTTATGGCTAACGTAGGAAAAGAATTTCATTTTTTGAGATACCGAAGTTAAACCAATTCGATTAGAAATGACATTAACTACTTGTTTATAGACATCTAATACCAATCAGATTAAATTT
>NZ_NQMR01000219.1 GCF_002276045.1 Pseudoalteromonas sp. NBT06-2
CGGGTTATTGAGGTGTTACGGAAAATATACATTAAATATTGATTTTACGGCACCTTATAATAAACAGTCTGTTGGTTTATATAAAACTATCGATAAAGACCTTCCTTATTTATTCACTCAATTTGAAATGAGCGATGCCCGCCGTGCATTCCCTGTATTTGATGAGCCTGGTTACAAAATCCCATTTCAACTCACAATTACAGCACCTACAACCCAAAAAGTATATGCAAATACACCTGAATTAAAAACTGTTGTTATTGGTGATATGACGACCCATCATTTTGATAAAACACCACCCATTCCTTCTTATTTAGTTGCTTTAGCAGTAGGACCATTTGTTGAAACTAAAGTTGAAGGCATGGCAATCGAAGGCCGTATCATTACAAGTAAAGAAAAACAAAAACTGGCAAAATATGCAGCAGATGAAATGCCGGCTATTTTAGCCACACTTGAGAGTTACTTTGGTAGCCCATATCCGTATAAAAAACTAGATTCTGTTGGCGTACCAGAGTTCCCATTTGGTGCAATGGAAAATTCAGGCCTAGTTACTTATCGTGAAGATATATTATTAATTGATGACAAAAATTCAAGTCAAAATGCCAAGCAAACTTCTGTATCTGTTATTGCACATGAATTAGCGCATCAATGGTACGGTAACTTAGTAACGATGAAATGGTGGAACGACCTTTGGTTAAATGAAGCATTTGCGAGTTGGATGGCTGCAAAGGTAACACATAAATTACATCCTGAGTTTGGATCAAACTTAAGCTTGCCTCAAAATAATGTGATGGCAATGGATGCTCGACTTTCAACTAAACCTATTCGTAAACCTATCAAAACTGAAGATGACATTATGGATGGATTAGGCCTAGCATACAGCAAAGGTAGCGCTGTATTGTCTATGGTTGAAAATTGGATTGGTGAAGAAGACTTTAAAAAAGGCATTCAAGCATATATAAAGGAATTTGCATTTAGCAATGCAAGTGCTTCAGATTTATGGAATGCACTTGCAAAAGCATCAGGTAAAGATGTAGCAAGCGTTTTACAATCATTTATTGAACAATCTTCTTTCCCACTTATTACAGTAAAACAAGATGGTACTACTGTTGCTTTATCGCAAAGTCGTTTTGCAAATAAAGGTGTTAATGCACCAGCACAACTTTGGAGCGTGCCAGTATCAATCAAATATGGTCGTGGTAATGAAGTAAAAGAAGCCACAATACTTCTTAAATCTGATTCAGCAAAAATTGAGTTAGATTTCGAACCAGAATGGATTTATCCTGATGCTAACGCTATGGGCTACTACCGCTGGGTATTACAAGACAAACAATTAGACACATTATTAACAAATGCCGCTGACGTACTGACTGTACGTGAAAGACGTGCCTTTATCTCTGCAAGTGATGCTTTATTAGATGCTGGTTTAATGTCTGGTGGTAATTTACTTAAGACTTTAGGTCAATTTATTGATGATGCACACCCACGTGTTGTATCGATGGCACTCGGTTATATTCAAAGCCAAAAGCGTGTCTTTATTGATGAAAGTAATGAAGATGTGTGGGCTAAATTTATTGCTGAAAAAGCACAAAGTACACTTAATAGATATGGTTTAACAGCTAAAAAAGGCGAAGAAGCTGCGATCAGCAAACTTAGACCTCAACTGATAAGCCTGCTTGCTTTTGAAGGTAAAAATCAAAAAGTCATCAAATTAGCAAAAAATGAAGCAGCTAAATATATAAAAAATAGCGCAAAAGTCGACCCTTATATTGCTGGCACATATTTAGAAATTGCCGCTTTTTATGGTGATGAAAAACAATTAACGAACTTTACTCAAGCCTTTGAAACAACTCAAGATCCACAAGCTCGAACCAACTTATTGATTGCTTTATCTTACTTTGGGGATAAAGCACTACAGTTAAAAACATTAGACTACATGATGACTGATAAAATAACGGCATCAGATATGCATTATATTATGAGTGGACATACATATAAAAAAGCACGCAAAGCACAATTCCAAAATTGGGTTTACACAAATTTCGATGTCCTAAGTAAAAAGCTACCGCCTTTCTCTCTGCCACATTTACCTAGTTATACAGGCGCTGGTTGTGATGCAAAAGACTTAAAAGATACGCAAAACTTCTTTAAACCAAAACTTGAAACGACACCCGCATTTGGTCGAACTTTAAGTAAAATTGACGAAAGTGTAAATGACTGTATTAGACTGAAAAATAGAGAAATTGCTTCGGTTAACCAATACCTAAAGCAGTTTTAATTTAAGTTTTAATATAATTCGTAAGGATAGAATTTCACCTACAGCCATTTTTTCTGTAGGTTGAGCTTTAGCTTAACTTGTTAATATTTATTCTAAAAAGCTAAAACCTCACCTACAATTCAATGTTTATTTCCAACAAATAAAAACCCAACTCTTTTTATGTCATCCCTTAACATGTTATCTTATAAAATATAGTTATTGTCCCAAATGAAATTAACGCATGAGTCATATAAACAAAAAAATATTATTAGCCATATCAGGTGGTATTGCTGCTTATAAATGTCCTGAATTAGTAAGGCGTTTAAAAGAGTATGGCATGAAAGTTAAAGTAGTGATGACTCAGTCGGCACAATCATTTGTGACACCTTTATCATTGCAAGCTGTATCAGGTGAACCAGTTTCTGATTCATTATTAGACCCAAATGCTGAAGCTGCGATGGGCCATATTGAATTTGCAAAATGGGCCGATTTAATTTTAATTGCCCCTGCAACTGCTAATATCATAGCTAAAATGACGCATGGTATTGCCGACGATTTATTAACGACTATTTTATTAGCCACTCCGAGTAAAGTAGCTGTAGCACCTGCTATGAATCAACAAATGTATGCACATGCTGCAATACAAGCTAACTTAAGTTTATTAAAACAACGTGATGTGGATATTTGGGGGCCTGCAAGTGGTGAGCAAGCTTGTGGAGATTTAGGGTTAGGCAGAATGTTAGATCCTCTCGATATCGTTGATAAATGTATTAATTTTTTTAGTGAAAAAGAACAAAATACGCATGGCATCTCTTTAAAAGGTAAAACGATTACCATCACAGCAGGACCAACGAGAGAAGCTTTAGATCCAGTACGTTACATTAGTAATCATAGTTCAGGTAAAATGGGCTATGCCCTTGCCATTGCAGCTGAACAGTTAGGTGCAACCGTTAATATTATTAGTGGCCCAGTTAACTTAGTCACCCCCTACAATATCAATAGAGTTAATATATCTAGTGCCTTAGAAATGCAACAAGCTGCATTAGAGTTAGCGCCAAAATCTGATATATTTATTGGTTGTGCAGCTGTTGCAGATTACCGATCTGCTGATATAAAAACTCAAAAAATAAAAAAACAAGGCAATGAAATATCACTCACATTAGTTAAAAACCCTGATGTCATTGCTTCTGTGGCGGCATTAACTTCGAATCGGCCCTTTACCGTTGGATTTGCCGCAGAAACTCAAAATGTAGCACAATATGCACAAGGTAAATTAAAAAATAAAAATTTAGATATGATTTGTGCCAATGATGTCTCTCAAGAAGGGTTAGGTTTTAACTCAGAACGTAACGCACTGACTCTATATTGGCATGATAAACAAGGTAAAGATTTTCAGTTAAACTTACCTGAAAACAGTAAGCAAACTTTAGCTATCGATATCATAAAAACCATTGCTAATGCTTGTTTTTAAAGTACAGCCATTTTATTATGCTGAGCGACTATAAAAAAATACAAAAACAACTGCGATCCTAAGAATAAGAATTAGAAGAAAGGGATAAAAATGCCTGCTAAAAAAAGTAGCAATAGAAAAGAGCAAATTCTCCAGTCATTAGCTCAAATGCTAGAATCAAATCCTGGTCAAAGGATCACTACAGCTAAACTTGCTGCTGAAGTAGGTGTATCTGAAGCTGCGCTTTACCGTCATTTTCCAAGTAAAGCGAGAATGTTTGAAGGTTTAATTGAATTCATTGAAGATACTTTGTTATCTCGTATCAATATCATTTTAGATAACGAAAAAGAAACCAAAAGCCGTATTTATAATATTTTGTTGCTCCTTTTAGGTTTTGCTGAAAAAAACCCTGGTATAACACGTATACTTACCGGTGATGCTCTTCAAGGTGAACAAGAACGATTACGATCACGTATTCAAAGTCTTTTTGAAAAACTAGAAACTCAATTAAAACAAGTTTTACGTGAACGAAAATTACGCGAATCTAAAACTTTCACAATCGATGAATCATACTTAGCAAACTTATTTTTAGCTTTTGTAGAAGGAAAAATGAATCAGTTTGTGCGTTCTGATTTCAAACAAAAGCCAAGTGCATCTTTCGAAGCACAATGGCAACAACTTGCTTTAGCTTGGCATTAATTACGCGCATATCATTAAAAGTGCCTACACTTTAGTAGGCATTAGTTAGTCTCCTTCTAATCTTTCATCTCATTAATCCCCTAATAGCTTTTCTATATAAATTCGTCTCATTTGTGCTCAATTTAACTCATTTACTCTCGACCTCAGTGATTGAGTGTTTACAATGGCAGTACCTTAAACACATAAAAGTTATAAACGAATTTATGAAACGTCTCCTCTTTGTTGTATCGAGTGCGATCATTCTTGCAACAAGCGCAGCTCATGCAAAAGAAACGCTACAATTTAATAATGTATTTGATTTTAAATATGCTAAGTCTCTGCAGTTATCTGAAAATGGTAAAATTTTAGCTTTGACAGCAACACCTTATCGTGGTGATGTACAAGGCCAAATATATAGCCTTGCAACTAATGACTTATTAGCTCAAGTACCACAAGGTATAAAGCCAATTATAAATAAAAATGCAAGTTGGATTGGTTTTACAGTAAAACCAAGCTTATTAAAAAGTGAAAGTGCTTCAAAAAAAGAAAAAAATAAGCTTACAAATTCACTGACATTGATCAATGCAAAAACCACTAAAAAATTTGAATTTGAAAATGTAAAAGACTTTAAGTTATCTGATGATGGCTTATGGTTAGCTTATCGATTAGATGAAAAATCTGATGATAAAAAACCTGATAACAAAGAAAAATCAGCAGATAAAAGTAAAGACAAATCAGCCATCAAAGCAGATAAAAAAGATACGCCATATAACTTGGTTATTGTGAAGTTAAAAGATCAAACCAGCCACACATTAAATAACATTTTAACTTATGGTTTTAGCCATACCAGTGAGCAAATGTTAGTGAGTAAGGTGGTTAAGGATGGCGTTAACAATCAAATATCTTTAATTGATTTAGCAAATAATTATAAAGTAACACCACTAATGAGTGAACCTGGTATCGTTGCCAGCCACATAAGTTGGCATCCAGAGCAATCAAGCGTTGCTTTTACAGCCGGTAATTACATAAATGACGATAAACGCCGTCGCGAATACCAACTGTATATTTGGCATGACACAAAAGGTGAACTAGAAACAATATTAACACCTAAAGAGAACTGGTTTATAGGTAAAACAGCCGAAATCAACTGGTCTGATGCAGGTGAAAGACTTTACTTTAAAACGCGCCCAGCTCTTGCTAAGAAAATAGAAAAAAAGAAATACAAAACAACTGAAGATTTAATTGATTATGCCACGATTCGAGATCAAAAAGGGCTAAAAATTTGGCACAATAATGACGCACAAATAAAACCAAGAGAGCAAGTTACTTGGAATAAAGACGATAAAAACCGACACTTTCAAGCTGTATATCACCTAGACACTCAACAAAGTATTCAATTAGCCACACCTGATATGAATGATATAAATTTACATAAAGAAAAACATGCATTATTAGGTGTATCAAACAATCAACATCTAGAAAGAATCATGTATGAAGGATTCTTTGCTGATTTTTACGCTGTAGATGTAAAAACAGGTGAACGTAAAGAAATTATATCTGATACACGTTCAAGACCTAGCTTATCTCCAAAAGGTCGTTTTGCTGCTTATTTTGACGATGGCCATGTGCACCTTAAAAACATGCAAACTGCTAAGCTAAATAATCTAACTAAAGGGATGCGCAGTCTCTTTAGTGATGATCGACATGACTACCCTACAGAAGTACCTGGTTATGGCTTTGCTGGCTGGATGACTGATGGTAGCGCAGTATTAGTTTATGATAAATACGATATTTGGGCATTTGATACTAATTCATTAAAAGCAACACGTTTAACTAATGGCGAAAAAACTAATACACGCTATCGTGTTATTCAGCTTGATAAAACAAGCGTGGGTTTTAAAAAAGGCGATACGGTATTTGTTAAAGCCATTAACCTTAAAGATAAACAGACTGAAATAGCTAAATTAAACTTAAACG
The DNA here is from genome assembly GCF_002276045.1 of Pseudoalteromonas sp. NBT06-2. Taxonomy (GTDB): domain Bacteria; phylum Pseudomonadota; class Gammaproteobacteria; order Enterobacterales; family Alteromonadaceae; genus Pseudoalteromonas. The sequence continues at coordinate 6,360 of NZ_NQMR01000219.1, forward strand.
AAAACTCAATTACTAAGGTACTTGAAGGTAAAAGTCGTTTTGATTTAATCAAAAAAGCGAAACATTCTGATAAGTTATTATTTACCCAACAAAGCTATCATCAATTCCCTGATATTTGGCAAACTGATGTAAGCTTTAATCATAAACAACAAGTTACTCACCTTAATCCACAAATGACAAACTTTGATTGGGCACAAAAACCTGAGCTTATTAGCTATAAAGGTTGGGATGGTGAAGATCTTCAAGGTGTATTAATTAAGCCTGCTACATATAAAAAAGGCGATAAACTACCCATTGTGATCTATTTTTATCGTTATATGAGTCAACGTATGTATGACTTTCCAAAAATGGAATTAAACCATAGACCTAACTTCCCCATGTTTACTTCAAATGGTTATGGGATTTTTTTACCTGATATTCGCTTTGAAGTTGGACACCCTGGTCGCTCTTCAACCAAGACTATGATCAATGCGACACAAAAGCTAATTGATTTAGGTATTGCTGATCCAGATAAAATAGGTTTACAAGGTCACTCTTGGGCCGGGTATCAAAGTGCCTTTATGGTAACGCAAACTGATATGTTTAAAGCAGTGGTTTCTGGAGCACCTGTATCAAATATGACAAGCGCTTATAGTGGTATACGTTTAAAGTCTGGTTTAGCTCGTCAATTTCAGTATGAAACAGGGCAAAGTCGTATAGGTAAAAATTTATTTGAAGCGCCTGAGCTTTATATTGAAAATTCACCTGTATTTTTTGCCAATAAAGTGAATACACCTATTATGATCATGTTTGGCGATAAAGATGGAGCGGTACCTTGGCAAGAAGGTATTCAATATTATTTAGCCTTACGTAGAGCCGGAAAAGATGCCATATTCTTACAATACGAAGGGGAACCCCATCACTTAAAAAAATTCCCTAATCAAGTCGATTTTTCAATTCGCATGATGGAATATTTTGAGCATCACCTTAAAGGCAAACCTGCGCCATTATGGATGCAGCAAGGCGAAGCTTTTATTGAAGAATAGTTTTCTAATTTAGAAAAAATCATCAATTTAAATTGTGGAGGCCAGAGGCATTTTCTCCTGATTTTTTTGTTCGTTTGTCTTATCCTA
>NZ_NQMR01000022.1 GCF_002276045.1 Pseudoalteromonas sp. NBT06-2
AGGCTTTATTGATTGAAATCAATGTTCTGTTTATATTACTTTTGTTTTAGTGAGCGTGAGCATCACCCGAACCTTTAGGACTACGAATTGAATCAACCATATCAATCACATCCGCTGGAATTTGCTTAGTTACTTGTTGTACTGCAACAGCAACTACAAAGTTAATAACCATACCAATCAGACCAATACCTTCTGGAGAAATACCAAATAACCAGTTCTCAGCGCTGTTTAAATCAGGGCTAATAAATTTGAAATAAACGATATAACCAATAGTAAATAAAATACCAGATATCATTCCTGCGATAGCACCTTCTTTATTCATAGTCTTAGAGAATATGCCCATAATAATTGCAGGAAAGAAACTCGACGCGGCTAAACCAAAAGCAAAAGCAACCACTGAAGCTACAAATCCTGGTGGGTTAATACCAAAGTATGCCGATATGGTAATGGCCACCACTGCCGCCAACCTTGCCGCACTAAGCTCTTGTTTATCATTAATATTAGGCATAAAGGTTCGCTTGAGTAAATCATGAGAAACCGAAGTAGAAATGACTAATAATAAACCTGCAGTTGTTGATAACGCAGCAGCAATACCGCCCGCCGCAACTAATGCAATAACCCATGCTGGTAAGTCAGCAATTTCAGGCGTTGCTAATACAATGATATCACGGTCAATTTTAACTTCGTTCTTGCTAGCAGGATCTGTGATTTCACCCGCTGAATAGAACATTTTACCATCGTTATTCTTATCATTAAATGTAATAAGACCTGTTTTTTCCCAGTTTTTAATCCAACTAGGTGCTTGTGCGTATTCTGTACCAGAACCCTCTTTACCATTAATTGTATCGACCATGTTTACTCTCGCAAAACCAGCCAATGCAGGTGCTGTAGTATAAACAATTGCAATAAAAATTAATGTCCATGCGGCCGAAATACGTGTATCTTTCACTTTAGGAACAGTGAAAAAGCGAACAATAACATGGGGTAAACCTGCAGTACCCACCATTAATGCACCTGTAATTGCAAACACATCAATCATGCTCTTAGAGCCTTCGGTATATTGCGCAAAACCAAGTTCAGTACTCAAACCATCTAGTTTATCTAATAAATACATACCTGAACCATCGGCTAAACTAGCACCAAAACCTGTTTGTGGTAAAACATGACCAGTCATCATTAACGATAAGAAAACCGCCGGAACTAAGTAAGCAAAAACTAAAATACAATACTGAGCAACTTGCGTATAAGTAATGCCTTTCATACCACCTAAAACAGCGTAGAAGAAAACAATAACCATACCAATATAAACACCTGTTTCAATTTCAACTTCTAAGAAACGAGAGAATACAACACCGACACCACGCATTTGACCAGCAATGTAAGTGAAACAAATAAAGATGGCACAAATTACAGCCACCGTACGCGCTGTTTGTGAGTAATAACGGTCGCCAATAAAATCTGGTACCGTAAATTTACCAAATTTACGTAAATAAGGAGCTAAACATAAGGCTAATAATACATAACCTCCGGTCCAGCCCATTAAATAAACACCACCATCATAACCTGCAAATGAAATAATACCTGCCATTGAAATAAATGACGCAGCACTCATCCAATCAGCTGCTGTTGCCATGCCATTTGCAAATGGGTGTACACCACCACCTGCGACATAAAATTCTTGGGTAGAGCCCGCTCGCGCCCATACAGCGATACCGATATAAAGTGCAAAGCTTAAACCAACAATTAAAAAAGTGAGAGTTTGAACATCCATCATATTGCTCCTATTCGTCTACGCCGTATTTTTTATCTAACGCATTCATTTTCATTGTGTAAACAATAATTAAAGCCACAAATGTGTAAATTGCGCCCTGTTGTGAAAACCAGAAGCCTAATTTAAACCCAAAAAACCTAAATTCATTTAGTACATCAACCAACAAAATACCAAAACCAAAAGATACCAAAAACCAAATTACTAAAAGCTTGAACATTACGGACAGATTCTCTGACCAATATGCTTTAGCTTGTTCATCATTTTTAAAAGCCATTTTCATATTCCCCTAACAAAATTCATCAAGTACGCTAATATTCAACCACTTCAAAATACATATTATTTTTTTTGATTTATAAAAAATATTTTGAATGTGATTAAAATATAAATTCAGGATTAAACATAACAAGCAAATAACAACTTGGAAGTCAGACATTAGTCTTACATTTAGAATATTGAGGTTTATAAAAGACCAATAAGCTATAAAAATAATTAATACTATACCCAAACCACTTCA
>NZ_NQMR01000220.1 GCF_002276045.1 Pseudoalteromonas sp. NBT06-2
TGAAGTGGTTTGGGTATATACCAGTAACAAAATTATGACTGTTTAGTTTTCATATCATCTAGTTTTCAACTCAACAACAAGCAAAGGAAAACATTATGAACACTTCAAGCAACAGCGAATTATTAGTAACTGCAATTTTAGGTGCTATGGTAACAGGCGTTTTGACATTTAACGGCATGGCATCGGCAGTTGCAGTAGGGTCAGTAATAGCAGTTACAATTATGACAGCCACTTACGCATTAACTAGTAAATAATCAACACTCTTCTAAAATATAAAAATATGAGGTAAATAATGTGATAAAACTACATACCAAGTTACAGTCCTGAAACACCGCTATTTAGCGGTGTTTTTGTATGTGTAAATAATTTTGAAAATAATATACACAGGATTTAATCATGAGTTTATCTCTGTCAATCTTATTGCCTCATGTCCAATAAATATAATTCATGGAAACGATGATTGCTTGCGGTGTATTAAGTCTTTTCACTGGGCTAGAGCATCGATCAGTTTAAAATATAGTCACTAGCGAGAGCCAAAATTTTGTAGACTAGGAAAATTTTTGTAGGTCTAGTTATTCTCCATCAAGAAAGTTTAACGCAGTATATGGAAATTTTAGCCTCGCCCGCAGGGAATGACCAAAACTAATCGGTGCTCTAGGCATACCTAAAAGTTACAAAACCACCTAAAATACATCAAAAGACCTGATGACCTAGCATTGCAACAAAGTCCATAATTTAGGGTGCTGAATGTCAGTTACAATATTGTAAATGAAATAATAGCATTATAAACTTCACATTATTTGCACATTACTTGCACATTATTTATCAATTTTAATGTTATCTTGGCTAAAAGTTACTTAATGAATAAGATGGTAATATGCAAAAGAAAGCATTTATATTAATAATGTTGTTTATGCTAAGTGCATGCGGTGGAACAAGCAATGAAGACTCAATTACCGATGATAGTGACGGTAATTTAACCGAAGGTTATGTTTTTAATGAATCTTTAATGAATACGCCTGAAAGTGTCAGCATGGAAAACTGTATACTTTTAGATGGTACTACGGCAGAATGTTATAAAGTGACATTTAATAGTAATCCTGTTGAACACGGACCTTATTGTCCTGAAACTATAGATGATATAGGTGGTGTAGGTATTTATGATGGAGAGACTAATCCTGGATTTCAGGTTATGAAAAGAGAGCTTTGGGAGGCGATGGAAGCCGATGGTTATGACGTAGTGGATGACAATAATAATATTAATATTGTAGACCCCGGTGCAGGAGGGGCTTTAGATGGTAGTGCTTGTTTGGAAGCAACACCTGATGATAATCTAACCTTGACTTTTTTAATTCCTGCAACACCAAAAAATGCAACATCCAATAACACAATAGATATAGTTGAACATCTAGGTGTATCAAAAGATGGTATACCAATTACAGGTCACCCACCTTCAGCGACTCAAGGTCCTCAAGGAATGACAGCATCAAGCGATAGTGCAGGTATACCTGCTATTGATCCATGTGGTGGTCATATTGATCCTTTTGGTTATTATCATTTACACTTCGGTTCAGAAGAAATGGAGAATGTTTTGACAGCCAATGAACTTTCAGATTTTGTCATGTGCTATAACTTTGTTCAAAGCGAGACTGATTTTATTGGATATGCCAAAGATGGTTACCCTATATATGCGTCTAAAGATCAGAATGATACAATACCTGAAAATATCGATGAATGTCAAGGTCATACGAGTGCTACTGCTGATTACCCTAATGGTGTTTATCATTATCATGTATCCAATTCATCTGCACCAAACCTTCCTACTTGCCTAAAAGGAGTATCAGCAGAAGATGCTTTCACTTATCAGTAGATACATTTTAACTTTTGCTTTAATGTTGTTTTTTACAAGCGTTAAAGCACATAACCCAAACACGACAGCTGTTGTTTTTACACCTGAAAATGGCGTATGGATGATAAATATCACCATATCCCAGCAAGGAGCTAATCAGGCTCTGGCTAACTATTACCAGAATATAGATTTTTCAAAAATATCCAGTAAAGAATATAAAAAACTCTACATAGATTATTTGCAACGCAATATTGATTTAAACATCGATGGAAAACTCATTAAAACTGCTGCTGGCGTTATAAAACTGGGGAATCATCAAACCAATGTCAAGCTAACACTACCTGATTTTCCAGTAAGCTTTCAAAAGCTCTCTTTAATGTTTGCCATATTCAAGGAAAATAAAGGGCAAAATACCATAGTAAGATTTAAATATGACAATACATCAATTCGTAAAATATTAAACCATAAAAATAACTTTCAAATGCAGTTTACAAAATAAACTGCATTTAATGATCAAATAGAGTAATGCCGTTTGCTTTGGCGGTTTCGATAATGCTATAAAGCGCGGCGCTGGCATTAGCACCGTTATACGTTATCATGCCTGACCTGATAAAATTTATTATAAAGTAGCTTTATACCCAAACCACTTCAAGATGCAGGATTCAGTTGGAAGTAGAAATACTTTAGGCTAGGCATTGATTGAAGAACATGCTTATTCCCTTTTCAAAATCAATAACGCTGCATAAAGTATTTATAAACCAACCTTACAGGGACTTCTGAGCAAATCATGCTCGTTGTTGCCTGCATGGATGTAGGTACTAGAGCAATGCAGGAGCATATTGCCGGTCCATCTTTTTTTAAGGGAGTAACCATTAATGCAAAGATGCGCCTAGATCATGAATTGCTCAGCAGTCCTGAACCTCACATCTTGAAGTGGCTTGGGTATAGACCGTGATATTTAAAACTATCACAGTAATCTCTTTTTAAGTCAGCCGAATTTCAGTAAAATAAATGTCTGTAATTTATAAAAAAAGAAACAAAAACTATCAAAGGCATTATAAACATGGATATACAACGAATATTTGAACAATTAGAGTCTGCTAGTGATTTTGAATTATTTCGGTTAAACAGTGCAATAGATAAAGTACTTCAAGATCCTCAACGCATCAAAAAACTAAGACAAAAGTTAACGATTGGCATGCACCTAGATTACTTTTGCCAAGACCGTAATAAGCCCATTGCCTGCGTTGTTACTGAAATAAAAAGAACACGTGCTTCAGTTCGGGAGATTGAAACACTCAAACAATGGAGCTTACCATTTTACTTACTTAACCTTGATCACATTGAAACAGAGCTAGTCTCTAATAACGTGATTGGCATGTCAAAAGCAGAACTTTCAATAGGTAGCCAAGTCGGTTTTTTTAATAGTAAACAAAACCAAGAAATGCTCGGGCAAGTGATGAAGTTAAACCCAAAACGCGCGGTTGTTTTAGTAGAGGGTGTACATTGGACTGTGCCATATGAAGCATTATTTCCAATTATTGAATCAGAGACTGTCTCATCACAAACTGTTTTGTTATCACAAAAAAATTAACAAAGGCAGTCACTTCGTCATTTGAAGTGGATGTCCTCGTTAATCATCACATCAAATTTTAAGAAATACTTATTACCTTTTTAACATGTTTCAGCGGATATTTTAAAAGTGATTTTTACTATTCGTTAAATTCAACGTAACTAAGCACAACCTTTGTACCAGCTATGATGATGTGCATTTGCGCATTTCATTAATGACGATTTTTAACCTACAAAATTAGCATATTGTCATCTAAAGTGATTTAGGGTATTAATCCATGTATCGACTTCAACATTCAGTTTATCTAATGTTTTCGGCTTATCTTTTTCGATACTACCGTGTTTATTTGACTGTAATAATCTGCCACTGAATCGGCTAATGCTAAATAATCAAACAAAATAAAAGGTAGTGTGCCTTTATCAATAGTATTGCCAAAGAGCATTAATTGCATCGGTTGCTGAAACACGTTCATACCTATAACAAACGCTAGCCTGTTGTGTGTTAAACAAAAAAATAGTAAAGTAAGTACCTGAAAAAGGTATATCGGTATTTAATAGGCAAAATATCGTCAATAAATAGCCATACCAGTGGCATAAACAAACTAAAAGCTAAAATGCATACTTTAGGTTTTAGCCAAAAGGCAGTTTATTCTACTTATACCCAAACCACTTCAAGGTGCAGGATTCAGTTGGAATTAGAAATACTTTAGGCAAGGCATTGATTGAAGAACATGGTTATTCCCTTTTCAAAATCAATAACGCTGCATAAAGTATTTATAAACCAACCTTACAGGCACTTCTGAGCAAATAATAAGGAAAGAGTACATGAAAAAGTTAATCGTCGGTAGGGTTCTGTGTGGTGTTGTGGTTTTGCTGACCAGCAGTACGGCTGTAGCTGCGGTGAATTTGGGCGCGTGTAAAGGCTGTCATGGCGCGTCATTTGAAAAAAAGGCAATGGGTAAATCAAAAGTGGTGTCTAACATGAGCAAGCAAGAAGTGTCTGACGCCATGCTCGGGTATAAAAATGGAACCTATGGCGGCCCTATGAAAGCGCTGATGAAAGCACAAGTCGCAAAGTATTCTGATGAGGAATTAAAGTCAACCAGGCTTGGAAAATAACGTTCTGTGATTGAGGGGGATATTGCTGTACAAGCCAGTGATGGCATGAGATTCATCACTGGTTTAAGCGCGTATAGAATATCTTCTATATTCAGAGAACAATAATTCAGGCTAAAAGTTTGAGTTTAACTTATATACCAGTAAGAAAATTATGTCTAGTTTTCAGTTTAATTTACCTAGTGT
>NZ_NQMR01000221.1 GCF_002276045.1 Pseudoalteromonas sp. NBT06-2
AGTAAGAAAATTATGTCTAGTTTTCAGTTTAATTTACCTAGTGTAAACGCCTCGGGCATTCTTGGTTTGTATCAAGACCAAAAGCTACCTCTAACAACCTACGGTTTTACTGCCAATGGTAGCTTTTCGCGAATAAAGTCTGCGAATACTTTTGTATGCGCAGGCACACCTAATCGAGATGGCATAAGAAGGCTCAAACTGGCTGATTGAAAAAGCCAATCTGGTAACACTCTTATCAACTCTCCTGATTGTATTGCTTTTTTACAAACATAATCAGGAAGAGCAATAACGCCTACCCCTTCAATTGTCGCTTGCCTTAATGTCGACATGTCTTCCGACAACATCACAATGTTAGTCGTTTGATGCGTACGTAAACCATTATTATTCAAAAGTGGGATCACAGCTTTCTGGTTACCACGCCCTACTTTGAGAAACCGGCAATCAGCGAGATCGTACGGCGTATCAATTTTCCCATTCTGTTCCAAATAACTCGGAGCACAATATAACGGCCACTCTACTTTAGTAATGAATCGTTGAATTAAATTTGAATCTGGTAATTCACCACTATGACCGCGAATAGCAATGTCGACACCTTCTGCTACCAAATCAACAATGGTATTACTCACCCTTTGTTCAATCAGTACAGCAGGGTGTAATTTGGCAAATTCAGTAATAATATCGAGTAACGCAAACTGGGCTACACCTGTTGAACAACTTATCACGACTTTCCCGGCCAAGTTGCCAGATCTATTTACCATCGCAGCTTCAGCTAACTCCATTGCATCGACAAGTTTCCTCGCATGTTGATAGAATACTTGCCCTTCTTGAGTAACAGTAACGTTGCGCGATGTTCGCTGTAATAAGCGAACATTAAGACGATCTTCCAGCTGTACTACATGGCGACTCAACCGCGACTTAGGCATATTCAGCGCATTAGCCGCTGCGGTGTAGCCTTTTTTTTCAACAACATGCACAAAATAGAAGTAATCATTCAAATCAACTTTCACTTTATTGTCCTGAATATGGAACGCTAAGTTTGAATATTAACGGTTTTTTACCTAAAAACAAATTGATATATTAATTAAAACACAATAAATGGAACGGAAAAAACAATGACTAATCAGAAAAACATCAGTGCTCTTCAGCCAGTATCAGGACAAACACTTAAGATTGGCGATGGATTTAGCGGGTTGGGATTTCGTCACACACAATTTTCCGGGACTATGGATCCGATCATCATGGTCGACCATTACACAATGACCACACCAACATTTGGAGCACACCCACACGCGGGTATTTCAGCTGTATCAGTTTTGTTTGAAGACACCGTAGGAAAATTTAACAACAGAGATTCACTAGGAAACGATTTTGATATTCAAGCGGGGGACCTATATTGGATGAATGCCGGTAGCGGCGCAATACATGACGAAAAACCGCGAGAAGGTGCAAAAGTTCACGGATTACAGATGTTTATCAATTTACCTGCACGACTTAAAAATGAAAGCCCTAGCTCCTTGTATGTGAAACGAGAAGATATGGCAACACTAGAAGGTGAAGGCTATAGAGTTAGAGTAGTAATCGGGCAAAGCAATCAAGTAGCAACTAAAACTAGCTCTGTGTGGCCATTCACTATTCTCGATGGATATACGGATGAAAGTTCATCATTTGAACACATTATTCCACACAACTTTAACGCATGGGTTTACGCAGTTGAAAGGGCGATTGAATACAAATTGGAAGATAAATGGTTACGCTTAGACCAAGGCCAGTCAATTACGATAAGCGAGACTGACAAAGCGACACTAAGAGTTAGAGGTACTTCGGCAGAACTAAGCCATTTTGCCCTTCTATCGGGTGAGACAATCAACGAATCATTCGTTCAGCAAGGACCATTTGCGATGACCACACAGGAAGAAAACAATGAAGTAGCCGAACGCTACCACGCTGGTGAACTGGGCTCGTTAAGTGAGTGAATTACTAAACTTACCTCCTTGTTTCGAGATATATAATCATTCCACAAAATATATAGGATTCATCATGAAAATACTAACTTTTGCCGCCACCAATTCACGCAAGTCGATTAACAAACACTTAGTGAAACTCGCCGCGAGTAAATTATCGCACACAGAAATTGATTACGTTGAAATTAATGATTTTGATTTACCCATTTACAACATTGATCTAGAAGAAGAATACGGTATTCCTAATAGTGCACATGCATTTGCGAAACGTATAAAGCAGGCCGATGCAATTCTAATTTCCTTTGCTGAGCACAATGGAAATTTCACGGTAGCATTTAAAAACTTGTTTGATTGGCTCAGCAGAATTGACAGAAATGTTTATCAAGGAAAACCAACTATCATGCTTTCAACCTCTCCTGGCGCTGGCGGTGGAAAAACGGTGCTGGGATTAGCAGAAAATGGAGCGCCACATTTTGATGGTAAAGTGGTAGGTTCCTTAAGTATTCCAAGCTTTTATGAGAACTTTGACATAGATAGTAATCAGCTGACGAATCCCGAACTAACAGAAAAGCTTGAAAACGTATTGAGCGTTTTTCAAAAAGATTTACGTGTAAATAAAAGATTTAACTGATATTAGTTGTATTAGTCGCTATGCAGAACCTT
>NZ_NQMR01000222.1 GCF_002276045.1 Pseudoalteromonas sp. NBT06-2
TGACCAGACTTAGTTATTTTGATTCATTTATCTTTAACCAATCTAATTCTTTAATATTTTCGACTATACCAGCTATATTATTCAAACGCTGAAATGCCCTATTAAAATTTTGCTGTGGTATTTCATTATAAACAGCTGCATCAATTTTATTCATACCTTTTACCAGGTGATCACTTAATGCTTGTTTAACAGGTTCGCTACTTACTTTGGTTAATTGCATCAGCAAATTAAACTTTTCTTCTGACATTAAACCTTTCGCTAGATAATTCATATAATAAACATCACTTAACTGATTATAAATAAATATTATAGCGTTTTAGCTATACAAGCCAGTTATTTGATCTTTTTTGTCAATTAATGTCACAATTTTGACATTGCGATCCTTTTCAACAACTAAAGAGATCTTTATTTTATAAGGGTTTAGCTAATATTCAATGTCACTGAGTATGTCAAAAATTCACATTTTTTTTATGAAAGCGGCAGGCGAAGAGGAGTGAATTTTTAAGGTAGATGGATGTATCTGTGCGTAGTTGCCATTAATTTACCACTGTATATAATTACAGTTATTATTTTTAGTTACTGGTGATTGTATGGCTCGTGTAAATTGTCCTAATTGTGAAGCAAAAGCGGTAGTAACATCGCGTGAAGTACAAAGTACACATGCGTCACATTTATATTGTTCGTGTACCAACTCTAAAGAATGCGGTGCAACATTTAGAGTGACATTAGGGTTTGATCACTACATGAACCCACCACTAATAACCACTGCACAAATGGCCGCAGCTTTATTAAAAAATCTACCTCGAGAACAACAACTAGAATTATTAGATATGAATCAATTGTAGAACTAAGCAGCTAACCAGAAGTCTTGTTCTATTTGGTCAGTCAATGAGGCTTCACCATTCAATACCAACATTGCTAAATCTCTATCACCAATAATGTCAGCTTGCCCTTTAACTTTTATTGTTGGTGATATTTTTTCGCGGCCATCAATATTGGCATAGCTATAACTCAACTCGACTAGCTCTTTAGCTTGGGCCCAATCATCTGAATTCATCATGTAAATAGAAAAGCCGGACCTTCTCCACTTATTATTTAATGAAAATTTATCAATCTTATCTTTTTCATGATATTTAAATGTCATTATCCTCGGGGGAATTGCTTTTAACGCATTCATTTGGGCTGTCCATTCAATATCTAAGCGTTTTTCTTCATCAATTAAGGTCTTACCTTCTAAAATGGTCAATTCTCCATTAACGACCTTTACAATTACATCTTCAAAAATGATCTTTTTACCTTGTTTTAGATCTTTAATCTGTTCAGTGTTAAAACCTAGCTTAATTAGCTTTAACTCGTCGCTAGGGCCTGAAGCGCCTAGCGTACAGTTATTACCACAAGTCCAAGAGGGGTGAGCTGCGCTCACAAAAGACTGGCCTTCACTACTTAATTTCTCAGCCGTCCCTTTTATTTGTTTGGTCCAACTCGTTAGGCGAGTTAATAAACAGTTGCTTGTTACTTCATCAATAACACCTTTTACACGTTTAACCACTTCACCGTAGTCATTACCAAAAGGTGTCACTTCATGAAATAACTTAAAACGAGAATTTCTACCAATGCACATACCACCCATTAATTTTACAAAATTAATCCAACTACCTTCATCAGCAGCTTTACGAACTTGCTCTAATTCTTCATGTTCAATTGCTTTACGTTGGCGGCGTAACTCTCTGTAAATTGTCACGGCTGGCGAGCCTTGAAATTGAAATTGACGAATACCCCAAGTACTTGCCCAAGCTAAAACAGGGTTAACAGCCTTTTGTAAATTTTCGCCCGTTTCTTCATCCAAATCAGCTTTTAAACTAAAGCCATCAATATTTTTAGAAATGTACTTTGCCAGGTAACTTGCAGCACCACCTAACTTAGGATCAATAACAACAGGGGTAAACCGAGGGCTTGAAGGAAAGTAAGATTTATGAGGTTCTTTAGCGTGAAAGTTCTTATTTTTTTTAAGACCATTCTTTTTCTTTAAACCCCAAGCTTTACGTAATTTTCTATATGCAGCTTTATAGTTGCGGCGTTCTTTAAAGCGGTTTACAAGTTCGGCTCTATCCTCTTTACAAAAATAACGGCGTAATAAATGATTTACCCGATACATAGCGCTTTTAGGCATAAACAAAACCATATGCCAATGTGGGCAACCGTCTTGATGCGGTTCAGCAACACGCATACCAAAGTAAGGAATGCCCAATCTATTTAGTTTTGCTCTAGCTTGTGACCACGTTTTAGTTAAATAAGCTTGTGCCTCTTTAGGTGTTTGACCTCCCCAATTATTAGAATTTGCATGATACTTACTTGGGCAAGTCATAGTATAAAACACACCAACATAACCCATTTCAGTTGCGAGTTCTTCGGTTTCTCTTAGGCGTAACATTAATTCATTTCTACGATTTACAGGGTTTGCTAAACCAGCTTCAACCGCTTTCATTAAATCAATGACATCACCCTGATCATTTACCAATTCAAGCATTTCTAAATAAGCGCGACCACTGGCTTGTTGTTGATTAAACTCACCAATAGCTTGTTTAGAACAATACGGGCTTATACCCTTTCTAAAAGCCTTACCTGTTTTTTTATTGCGAAATAAATCACGGCTAACTTGCCCCGTTGCTATCTCTAATAATTCTAAATAGCGAATACGTACTTTTTTAAGTTTTGTAGCCCACCATTTTTCTTTTTGAAGTCGTAATAAAGAGGATTCTAAATGTAAATCAGTTACTAGGTGGCGGTTTTTCCAATGCTCTGGCACCACGCCAAACTGCAAAGCAAATTCACCTACCTTTTCAAATAGCGCATGTAAATCTCTATCATCTTGGGGTTGTTCATCTGCAATATCAATCATGATCTGCATGGCTTGCATAGCCAATACGCTACCATGCTTTTTGGTTTTGTCTTTATTACTTAAAATATACCATGGCAATGGCATATTTTGAGTAATACTGAATAACACGGCAAATCGAGGTTTTAACTTTTCAATCGACTTTCTAAACCATTCGTTTGCTTTAAAGCTCTTTTTTGCTGATTTTTTTGTTACATCAATCATATCAACATAACGTTTAGCAAAACGGTTTTGCAAAGGAATAGGTAATTTAGCTAAGCCCTTTGCGACAAAATTATAATTATCTACATTGTCAATTGCGTTAATAACACCACTGGCCGTTGTAGATAAATTTAACGTTGTAATATCAATACGAAAATGCGGCATTAATTAAGCTGCTTTTACTTCAGGTAATAACTCAACATCTTTACCCGTTTGCACACAATCTAAAGCTTTGTTTAAATTATCTAAAACATTTTTAGCTTCATCACTATGTTTTGCTGCCATTTGTGCAAACGGTACCAGGTTAGTTAATGTATCTTCTGCGTAAATTAAAAAACCTGTAGTAGCGCGTTTATTTAAAAAAGTAATCGCTTCATTAGCCGTTATAACAACTTCGTTTATTATTTCTTGTGTTAAGTTTTTCATGATATTTCCTTATATTTAAATTCTTCTGTGAAGTCATATTTATTTTCATTAATTTGTTGTATCTGCTTTTCAAACATTTTGAACCTGAAAGAATTATGGCCACATATCTTTGATTCGATTGCTTGTAAACGTTTAGCTAAAGCCTTATCACTACAAAGGTTTGCATTTACTTGGGCTTGTTCTCTAGCTGCAAACGCGCGACTTAATATTTTTCTTGCTAACTCAAGCTGCTTTTGTGATTCAATTACTTGTTTTGCTAACTGCTTATCGTGACTGTTCATATTCGGAACTCCTTGTACCCATCTCTGATTAGCCTTTCATTAAAAACATATTTATTAAAATTCTTTTTATGCTTCTCAAGAATGGGAAAGGCATAGCGATTCTCTAAACACTTGCCTTCTATTTTTAGTTGTTCTCCACCAATTCTTTTTAGCTGTTCAAGTAAATCATCAGATTTAAGATAAATAGCTTCTTTCTCTTTACCTAATTTCCTAAGCTTGTTTAAAAGTAAGCGTTTATTTAATGGGTCATTCATAGTTAAATCCTTTTAAATAATTGAGATATGTGAAAGGCCGACATAGCCTCTTTGAAAAACAAAATGAGCGTATTCAACAGAATCTTTAGCGCTAGGTTTTTCAGGATCAAAACCAGCTCTTTTGTGGTGAACGTAAACATGTTTTAGTGGGGCATTTTCCCAAAATGATTTACGCTTTTTACTGCCTAACCAATTTAAGCGTTGCAACATCACAATATGGCCATTAGTGGAAACGTCTTTAAATGCTTTTTCTGCAATTTCAGCAGAACAATTAAAAGGTGGGTTTGTAATAATTAATTTATATATTGGCGCGAGCTGTGGCTCAAGATAATCTAGAATAAAATTAGCTCTTGAATCATTTCTGATATCTAACGTTTCAACATGTTTAAAACCATGTTGTTGTAAAACAGTTGGGTAACTCATTTCATACTTATCACAACCACCGGCACAAGGATCCAAAACGAAAGCATCCTTATCTTGTGGGTAATCTGCATTGAAATGCTCTATAAATTCATCAACCATCCATTGAGGTGTAACGTAATAATCATCATTATTTCTTTGTTTTCCGCGCGCAGTAGAGCTCATACCAAAATCCTTGCTTTAGTAAGTAGTAAAAAGTTTTAAAAAATTAAGTGGTGCTTTAAGGTGTGTTAATGTGGTTCTAAATTGTGATTTGTCAGTAAATAATCAGTATTAATGTGGTGTGTATCATCGTAGATAGCCGTTGGCTTACCTGCTGTAAACTTTGCCATTTGTAATACATTGGCATCAGCAAATTTACTTTTAATAGCCCCTAATTCAACCAGCGCCTTTTGAATTTTAATACACTGATCACTTGTAAATTCATCAAAACGTTTATTACTATCTTTAGCTGTAAAACCACCTGATTGGTGCGCAGCATAAATAACAATATTGCGCTGTGTTTGCGATAAGCTATTAAAAATAAACTCAGGTGTAATACGGTTTTTAAGTTTGCCTTTGGCCGCCAAATAACAATCGGGTAATTGACGTTTACCAGGTACTAACTTTAATTTACTGACAGGTTCATCATTATGTAATTTGGTTTTATTTAATTTAACTGCTGTACTAACCATTTTAATCACTCCGTTTTATTACTCAGTGCTAAAAATAAAAGTTAAGCCACTTTCCTTGCTAATGCTTGGTCTTTTAATTGTTCGCCATACACAATATAAAAGTTTTCAGCACCCAGTTTTTTCCATTCTTCAATGTCAGACTCTAACCAACCGACTCTGGCTTCTGAAATACGAATACTTGGCGGAAACTTAAATTTATTTTTTAATCGATACAAATTTACACGCGACATGCCACATATTTCCGCGACCTCTTTAGGTCTAATAATACGGTCACGTAATTGTATTTCTTCACCTTTAATATTTGTTCTATATAAGTTATTTGTATTCATGATTGTGTCCTTTTTAATCTTCATAGCCTTAAGAGAGTTCCGTATTAGGATTCTTTTGTGCTAATATCTAATTGATTTGTATGTTTTTAAGAGCAAAAACCCATTTAAAACTTAGCTCTCACCGCTAAGGGGTTATTTGTAACTCCAATAACTGTATTTTAGGATCGGAATTGACTCCATGTCAAATGAATTTTATGAAAAATTGAAATTAGTTCGTACTGCGATTGGGTTAAGTCAAAACAAATTTTCCTTACTTGTTGATATACCTCTAGCTTCATATAAAAAATATGAAGTAGGCGATAGAGAAATTAGTTTCACTGCTTTAACTAAAATCACCTCTCACCCTAAATGTTCAAAATATGCATTATGGCTCATTACAGGTTCGACTAACCCGGCATCAGGGCAAATTGCACCAGGCGATAAATCACCAGAAGAAGTACAAGAACAACAAGTATTAAGCGATAAAGAATACGAGTCTAAATTTACTGAAACAGTAATAGACTCATTATTGTTGTTTTGTCATTTAGATTGGTTTGCACCAAATAAAGAAAAAGTTAATTTTGATGATTGTGGAAAAGTAATTTTTAAAGATTTACGTCCAGTAATAGAACAAAGATTTAAAAGCACCGCTTTAAATAAACAAATTAAAAGTGCATAAAAAAGCCCGCTAATTAGCGGGCTTTTTTGTACCTAACTGAACAAGTCTTAACTGAAATGCCTGATTCGATTAACACAATTCAATCAAATCTAACAGTCGTATATGTGCCAGAAGCGGACGGTGGTAACGAGCCTGTTAATTGGTGAGAAAACTATCGGTCCGCAGGGTGGTTAACACCATCATTAGTAACAACGTCACCTAAATCAAAAGGGTTTACGCCTTGTAAACACCCAACGTTAAAACCGTACTCGGTTGGCTCTGAGCGTCGTTGATGATGAGTATAGATGCCACAGTTTGAACAAAAATAATGCTTCGCTTCGAGGGTGTTGAATTGATAGAGCTTAATAAATTCTTGCCCTTTTACTACGCGAATTCCATCCAATTTTACAGACGCAACAATTGCACCTTTTCGTCGACATATAGAACAATCACAACGTCTTGGTTTTTCAATACCATTGGGTAGGTGTAGCTCTAGTTCGATAGAGCCACAGTGACATTTTGCAATATGATGAGTTTTAATTGTAGTGTTACCAACTTCCTTGAACATAAATACTCCCTAGTTTTCTAACATGTTTATAGCGAGCGAATTGCGCGTTTTTCTACCACATCGTCGCTCGTTTTTCTGAATGACTCATTTGTAACAAACTTCTTAACTAATTGCCAATACTACTAAAATGGAGTCGTTCTATCTTTTGTCTCAGGACAAAAACGAACGATTGGGTCGTTTTCCTGACTATGCAAGCGATATACATTGACGAAATAGAAAAGTAATTGTGAACGGCCGTTGTTCGCTCTTTGCCGAAATTCGGCTACGTGCCAAAAGCGGACCTTAATGCGTAACTCGTTTCTGCCCCATTACGAGCTAGAAACTAATGTTTGTAGCCTGTCTTAAGCGGACCTTGGGGAACTCGTTTTTGCTCCAAAAATATAGGAATCTAGCTAGTTAACAAAGACTGCATTTCAAAAATTCATAAGGAGACTGAAGACCACATGTAAATCGGTTTTGACTAGTGCAGCTTTAAAATTTAAGATGAAAAAATGTAGAGGCCATGTAAAAGACGTGGCGAATTA
>NZ_NQMR01000223.1 GCF_002276045.1 Pseudoalteromonas sp. NBT06-2
ATCCTTAAGTTAATGACATTGAAAAGCCTTAAGCAGTCGTAACGGAAAAAAGTGTAAAAACATGGTCTAAGAATCCTATCATTAATTAAGCCTTTGATATGTTAAAAAAACCCTAAAACATGTGCTTTCATCATCTGAAGTTACCTCTACTTTACCATCATTTGCCTCTACTAATGCTTTAACTATAGCAAGCCCAAGCCCTGCACCATCACTGTGTCGTTGACGTGATTTATCAGGTCGATAAAAGCGGTCGAATAAATAGGGTAAATGTTCTGGAGGTATTTTTTCTCCTGAATTTTTCACTGAAATACAAATTTGGCCATCATCTACTTTTTCACTATGTACTGTGATTGATGAACCTTGTGGTGTATATCTAATGGCATTTGATAAAAGGTTTGATAGTAATTGACGAAAGTGTAACTTATCACAATAGAAATTTAACTTTTGACCTTGTTTTATAAATTCAATATTTGATTCTTCAGCTAACGCATCAAAGTATTCAAATAAGGCATCTATCTCATTATTATTACATAATGCTTGTTGTGCTGGCTTTATCAGACCATTTTGTGTTTTTGCCAGCCATAACATATCACTGATCATTTTAGTTAACCGCTCAAGCTCTTCAAGGTTTGAAAAAAGCAGCTCTTGATATTCTTCCAGCTCCCTTGAACTCGACAATCCTACTTGAGTTTGAGTGATAATATTTGTCAGGGGGGTGCGTAATTCATGGGCTATATCGCTTGAAAAATTTGATAATCGATAGAATTCCTTTTGCAACCTGTCGAGCATCGCATTAAATGATTGCACCATATTTACCAGCTCTATGGGAATATTTTTTTCATCTAATCTAACATCCATTTTATTAGTTTGAATATCATGCATTTTTCTACTTAAGCCACGTAAAGGGTTTAAACCTTGGTAAACAGCAAACCATGCAGCAAGTAAAACAAGTAAGCCTGAACCTAACATAATAACCCATAAACTTTGTCTAAATTGAGTTAAAAACTGCATATGAAAACTCATATCAATAGCGACAATAATTTTATAGTTACCATGCTGATCTACATAATCAGTAACCAGTATTCTATACATAGAATTATTAAATTTCTGAGATGCAATATTGTCTGGATTAAATCCTATCGAGGATGGCAGTAACTTACTTAACTGACTAAATTTTTTTGATGAATTACTATAAATAAAGCTCCCTGATTTAGTATTTATTTGATAATAAACGCCATGATGTCCCACCACGGCATTTGATAAATTAGTAATAAGTTGTTCTTTAGAGTCATAAGGCTGAGACAAAATGTGCTCAATTGAATGATTAATCACTTTGAGCTCCCCACTATCTTGCTCAGAAAAATGATGATTAATAGAGCTATCGATCAATACCCCTATCAATGAAAGACAAAATATAACCGTTATCGCTACAAATAACACAACCCTAAAAGTCAGAGACATAGGTCTAAATTTAGTTGCCATCTATATCGACCTCTAATTTATAACCCATACCCCTTACAGTATGAATAAGCTTGATTGTGAAGTCATTGTCTACTTTCGCCCTCAGCCTTCGGATAGCGACATCAATCACATTAGTATCGCTATCAAAATTCATATCCCATACTTGAGAAGCAATAATAGAACGAGGTAATACTTCCCCTTCTCGACGTAACAATAGCTCAAGTAAACTAAACTCTTTATTGCTGAGCAAAATGCGTTGCCCTGCGCGCTGTACTTTTCGTTTAGGAATGTTCATTTCTAAATCGGCAACTTTGAGGGTATCATCAATTTTTTTTGCCCCGCCACGGCGAATAAGCGTTCGTACTCTAGCTAATACTTCAGGAAAGGCGAATGGCTTAACCAAATAATCATCTGCACCTAGCTCAAGTCCCTTAACCCTATCATCAATACTATCGCGAGCAGATAAAAATAGTACTGGCGTATCGTTTTTTGCTTCACGTAGCGATTCTAAAATTCTCCAGCCTGTTACATCTGGCAACATCACATCTAAAATGATGACATCAAATGATTCAGTCATAGATAAGTGATAACCATCAAGGCCATTACGAGCTAAAGAAACTTGAAAGCCCGCTTCATTTAAGCCTTGCTTCAAATAATCTCCTGTTTTAGTTTCATCTTCAACAACAAGCAAGCGCATCATATTCCTTCAGTTATTCAATTTTTGACTTAAATCATCTTAACTATTGTCGCTAATAAAATGAGTTAATACCAGTTACAACAGCAACATGACAACTTTGTCATGTTGAAGTCATCTCCGTGACAGGTTGAACCTCTACACTTTGCTTATATTCTGTATAAGAGGAGTTCGTCAATGGGCGATATTAATAAACCGCAAGTAACTCAGCTTTCTCGCCGCCGATTTGTTCAAGGACTTGTCGCTGGAGGGGTCTTAACTGCTTTACCAGGTATTAGTAATGCAGCAGCATCATTATTAGGGCCAGGAACCATTACAGGTAATGCACCTGAGCTAAGTGGAAAGGTAATTGAGTTGGTTATAGATGAATCACCAGTAAACTTTACAGGTGTTGTTCGTATGGCAACAACCATAAATGGTTCAATACCAGCTCCTACTTTAAGGCTAGTAGAAGGGGATACTGTTACGATTAAAGTGACTAATAAATTACCAGTTCCGAGTTCTATTCACTGGCATGGCATCATTCTACCTTATCAAATGGATGGTGTACCAGGCATCAGCTTTAAAGGCATTATGCCAGGTGAAACCTTCACTTATAAATTCAAATTACAACAAAGCGGTACTTATTGGTATCACTCTCACAGTGGTTTCCAAGAGATGACTGGTATGTATGGTGCTTTAATCATTGAACCTAAAGAAAAAGACATTATTACATCTGATAATGAACATGTGATTCAATTATCGGATTGGACTGATGATGATCCCATGGCACTGTTTCGCAAACTGAAAATACAAAGTGATGTATTTAATTTCAATCAACCTACGGTACCAGAGTTCTTTGATGATGCATCAAACATGGGTGTAGCTAATGCTTTAGAGCGCCGAGAAATGTGGCATAAAATGCGTATGAATCCTACCGATCTTGCCGATTTATCAGCATCCGCGATGACTTTCCTCATGAATGGTAGCGCGCCGATGGCAAACTGGAGAGGACTATTTAAGACAGGCGAAAAACTTAGATTGAGGTTTATTAATGGGTCAAGCAATACCTTTTTTGATGTGCGAATTCCCGAGCTGAAACTAACAGTTGTTCAAGCCGATGGACAAAATGTCGAACCTATAACCGTTGACGAATTTCGTTTCGGCCCAGGCGAAACTTACGATGTAATTGTTGAGCCTAAAAATGATGCCTATACCATTTTCGCTCAAAGTATGGACCGTTCAGGTTATGCGAAGGGAACCTTATCTGTAGCACCCGGTATAGATGCACCTACACCCACTTTAGATTCAGTTGAATGGTTAACTATGGCTGACATGATGGGAAATATGGCTGTTAGCGGTCATGGAGCTATGTCAAATATGCAGAAGTCCGGTATGGATCACGGCGCAATGAATCATGGCGGTATGACAATGGACCATAGTAAACATGGCATGTCAAAAAATCCACTGAGTGTTGCTAGCACTAAAGTTCGGCATGCAAAAACTGAGTATGGTGCATCCGTAGACATGCGTGTTGATATGCCAAGAACAAACCTTGATGATCCGGGCATCGGCCTTCGAAATAATGGTCGCCGAGTATTAACTTTAGCTGACTTGCGTTCTTTAGATGGTATTGCTAATCAACAAGAGCCTGAAGATGAAATTGAGCTGCATTTAACTGGAAATATGGAACGCTATAGCTGGTCTTTTGATGGCTTAGAATTCGGGAAAAGTACACCTGTCCACATGAAGAAAGATAAACGAATACGGGTTATTTTACAAAACGATACCATGATGACTCATCCTATGCATTTACACGGTATGTGGAGCGACTTAGAGAGTGATTCTGGTGGTGTTCAAGTGCGCCGTCATACCATTCCTGTTCAACCTGCGCAAAGGCTTAGTTTTTTAACTACTCCACATGATGTAGGCCGTTGGGCATGGCACTGTCACTTATTATTTCATATGGATGCAGGTATGTTTCGAGAGGTGGTTGTATCATGAAAAAGTTAAAATTGTCAAAAGCGCTCAGCAGTACGCTGTTGGTTTGTTTGCCTTTTCTAAGTGCACAAACACTCGCGCAAACAGAAATGACAAAAATGACAGGAATGGCCAATCAAAAAATGCAGGCTAAGGGTGATGAACCGCCAAAAGATGCCCGTGATCCACATGCATATTCTGCTGGCACGACCTTAACGGAAGGACCTTATGCATTAGATAAAGAAAGCCGATTAATTCTTGCCGATGAACATAATTTTTACGCACTTTTAGGTAATAGAGTTGAATATAACCAACAGGATAATTCGGGGGTATTA
Source organism: Pseudoalteromonas sp. NBT06-2 (assembly GCF_002276045.1). Taxonomy (GTDB): domain Bacteria; phylum Pseudomonadota; class Gammaproteobacteria; order Enterobacterales; family Alteromonadaceae; genus Pseudoalteromonas. The sequence goes on from NZ_NQMR01000223.1 coordinate 4,450, forward strand.
GATCTACAGGCATGGTATGGCACAACCTTCGACCGATTAGTCATTAAAACCGAAGGAGATATTACTGATGAAGGCATTGAAGAAAACCAAACTGATATTTTATGGGGGCACGCTATATCTACATATTGGGACACTCAGGTAGGGATCCGCTCTGATTATTATAAAGAAGGTGAAAATCGTCAATGGTTAGCCTTCGGTTTACAGGGCTTAGCCCCTTATTGGTTTGAAGTTGATATGACCGCTTATCTAGGTGAGCAAGGCAATACGGCATTAACTCTAGAAGCAGAATATGAACTTTTATTAACTCAAAAGTTGATTGTACAGCCTCGTGCTGAGTTAACTTTTTATGGCAAAAACGATGAACAAAATGCGCTCGGCAGTGGTTTATCAAGCAGTTCAATGGGTTTACGTGTTCGGTATGAGTTTACGCGTCAATTTGCCCCCTACCTTGGTGTAGAGTGGAGTAAAAAATTTGGTGGCACAGCCAATTATGCACAATTAAATGGACAAAATAACAGTGAGACAGCTTTTGTAGCTGGTATCAAATTTTGGTTTTAACGTTTCTTAAATATGAGGTAATTATGAAATTTTTTAATACAGCAATAACACTCTTAAGTTTAGCACTGACTTTTTCAGCGTCAGCACATGTCTCACTTAAACAATCAACACCAAAAAGTGATGCTATGTTGATGCAAAGCCCTGAAAAGCTTAGTTTAACGTTTAGTGGTGATGTAAGGCTTGCAAAAGTGACGGTGAAGAATGCAAAAAATAAAGCGATGGATATTAACTTTAAACCAAGCGCGACACCCAACAACAATTTTAGCTGGTCTCTGCCAAATCTTGAAACAGGTAATTACACGGTAAAATGGTTCGCATTAGGCGGTGATGGTCATAAAATGTCGGAGAGTTTTAATTTTATGGTGCATAGCACAAAGTCGCCTTCGAAGATGAAACAAGAAAAACCAGTTTCTCACAACAAACACAACCACTAGGCAAAAACATGCAGATAAGTGATTGGTCAGTGCTATTACTAGCGTTAAAACTTGCGAGCTATTTAGCTATATTGGCACTTGCCGGTACTTTAGTAATACGTGTTATCAGCAGTTATGAAGTAGATGAGACTAACTTAACCTACTTCAATCGATATTTAAAACGCTGGCAAATCATTTGTGTTGCTATTGGCTTTATCGCTGCAATATTACAAATTCCAATTGAGGCGGGCGCCATGGCGGAGTCTGGACTATCAGGTATGATAGACCCATTCATGCTTGAAATTGTATGGCAATCAGTTATTGGTGAACAGGCCCTTTTTAGAGTGTTAGTTTTCATTGTCGTCATGATTGCAGTATGCACTTGGCAACCTGTATCTAAAACAATAAATTATATCAACTTTGCATTCATGTTATTAATGCTTATTTTGCTAACTTATAGCTTTACATTTACAGGTCATAGCTCTGATAAAAGTATACTGATAAAAGGTATTTTAACCTTACACCTTGTGGCAATTGCTAGTTGGGCTGGATCGTTATGGCCGTTATATAAAAGTTGTAAGCTGCTACCCATCACTGAGGTTAAAACAGTAATGGGGTACTTTGGTCAGCTGGCTATTGCAATCGTGTTTGTGCTGCTGACTTCAGGGATGTTATTGATATTGCAATATTTAAATTCATTTAATGAAATACTAACCACCAATTATGGTCAGCTGATTTTACTAAAATTGCTCTTCGTTAGCGCTATGTTATTGCTTGGTGCTTGGCATAAATTCTTTTTAGTCCCTAAGCTGAAGCGACAACATCATGTTGATGTTTTAAAGCGCTCCATTTCAGTTGAAATACTTGTTGCCTGTTTTGTACTAATAACAACGAGTGTATTTACCACACTAGTTGGTCCAACATATTAATTATTCACCACAAAAAATGAGAAAAACATGTTAATAAAACACCCTAGATTTATATTGATTTCAGCTTTATTGATGACAGTAATAAGCTCTTTCACAGCTAACGCTCATGATGAAGAAAAACACCAAAACAAGAGTAACCTCTTTGTTGGTACACAAAGCGATGCTGCAAAAACAGTAAGAGCCTTTCATCGTTCGCTTAAGCAAGGAGATAAGATAACAGCACGTAAATTACTTGCTGAAAATGTTATTATTTTTGAAGGCGGAGGCGTTGAACGTTCTGCTGATGAATACGCTAATCACCATATGTTGTCAGACATGAAATTTCTTGCTGAGATGAATAGTAAATTATTAGAGCATAATGTAAAAATCATGGGAAATACCGCGGTTTCAGTATCACGAAGTAAAACGACAGGAACATATAAAGAAAAAGAACGGAATTATGAAAGTATGGAAACTATGGTATTAGAAAATCAAAATGGCGAATGGAGAATAGTTCGTATCCATTGGTCAAACTAATTATTAAAAGCCTACATGCTAAAACAACACAAAGTTGATCTAGTATTAGCTTTTAGCGGGATTTAATGTCCGCTATGTAGTAACTGAAGTCGAATAAGCCACTTCCCCTCACCTCTGCAATGTCGGAGTAGCAGTCGTTAACGAAACTGATACCAACGTCTGCTTCTCGCTCTTCAATGTCATTAACTTAAGGATTTAACACATACGTTTATATCCCATTGAATACTTATTTGGCGCGAATCTTCGGTCTTTTCTAACAAACTTCCTA
>NZ_NQMR01000224.1 GCF_002276045.1 Pseudoalteromonas sp. NBT06-2
CTAAGAATGAACAACCCCTTACACTTACAACAAATCACATTATTTAACATAACATCATTTATGGGCTATTAAAATAATAACTAAATTAGGGTGATAAAATTCATTTCTTTCTATTCTTTTCAGCTACAGCAAACAGCACTATAAACAAAACTAAAAACACTAAAGCCCAAAAACCACTATCACTATAAACTATCATAAACCACCTAACTGTATAAATGTCCAGTACTATTGAGTATCGGACTTAAGCCATTGATAAATAAGAGTATCAGCAACTATCATTTTAACAATTCCCCGCACGCGGGTCCCCTTTAAAATTCTAGTTTGCTGCTATCATATCCGAATTAACACTGTCAGAATTACCCGTATTGATACGTGGTGAATCACAAGTTAAAAAATCATGATAATCATCATACCAAAGCTCAATCATACAACCTGATTTAACACTCACTTTATAACCTGCCAAATACAAATCCTCAAGCCCAAGCTTGAAAACATGCTGACCATTTTGACTAGCTGCAATATGATAATCTTTTTTAAGCTTGTAATGTTTTTTACTATATCTCTCTGTATACCTAGCCCAACCAGTGATATGCAGTTGAACCTTATAATAAGGATGCTCTGACTTAGCTGACAAACGTTTCTTTCTTTCATTAAGCTCACGCTCTCTAATAGCTTTCTCTTTCTCTGTAATCTCATCAGTATAAACAGGTGTTTCAACCTTTTTAACAGCCTCGTTTTGATTGGGACTAATAACTTGTTTAGTTTCATTATCAATACTTACTGGTTGTTCGGCAGCCTGATTAAGTTTTAAATTATGCTCAGAGCGAGATTTTATTGCAGTGTAAAGCATACCCAATACAAATATAAACATAACAACAGAAAGCTTAGTAAACTTATTATCATACCATTTTTTAATATCTTTACATTCAGCCTCTTGTACAGATGTATTGCTCTTGGTGTGCGACTGGTAAAAACTAAAGAATCGTTTTTCATATTCTCTTTCGTGTGTTGCTACTACTGTTTGAGATGAATCACTAGCACCATCATGAACCTTTAAAATGTATTTATCATCTTGGCCAATCATTGATTTTTTAATACAACGATAACCGATTTGAATCATATCTTTAATATCACGATTAACTTTTTTAAAATTCTGAGTGATTAACATAATGTCAAAACCATAATGACGATGCATCGACATAAACTCAGATAACTCATTACCCGCGCCAGAACTGGGCATAGACAAGTGACACTCATCTATAAAAAAATAAACCTTTTGCCCTTTCTCATTCTTCCAAGATTCATACTGTAAAAAATGCTCCTTTTTGCTGAACGGTCTATCATTGCCAAAGTCGTGAAACTTACCGTCTACAACTTCAATTAAGTCCCTGCAGTACTCACCAAAAACCATGCAAAAATGGTCAATGTTTAACGGTAAATTAGTGACAACTTTACGCTTATCCTTTGAGATTATTGGGATTATATGACTAACAACAGCCTCGTAACTTTTGCCGCCTCCGGGCTTTCCTTGAATTCCGTTAATCATCTAACTGCCCAACCTTGTAAACGGTATTAATTGTAAAATGATACGAATTGTTAATGATAAAATTATCATTCCCATCGCCTCAGAAAACCCACACGCAGTCATAAAATAGCCCGTATGTGGCGGTATTGAAGAAATATATTGAGAGATATTTAAACCGTCAAACATTGCACCCAATGAATTCAAAATAAACAAAACTAAATCAATAAGCGTTTCAGCTAAAAGACAACCTAAGTCCTTTACAACATCAACAACACTTAAAACGACAGACCATAAAAACTGCTTAAATTCATTCCAAGTACTAGCGAACCAATCCAACATATTAACCCCCAAAAATTATATAACGACACAAAAAAGCGGCTGATATTAGAATGACAATTTTAATAAACGCCATGACCGTTGTTGTAGGTAACGGCAGAGCTACACAGCCAAAATTAACAAACCCCAAATCGAAACACATAGAAAAATCAGGTGCGGCAGATTGAATAGATGGATTAAATTGATTTAAAAACGTAACAAATTCAGTTTGTTTAAATGCCTCCGCTTTATCTGTCCAAATGCCCTTTACACCATTTGTATATTCACGTTCATAAAATGAATTTGACTGACTTGGATCAAAAGCATTTTCTATATTTGTTTCGTTCATCTTTTTAAGTTGGTCTTGAGTTGAAAAAGTATTTTCTGAAATCGTAGAGAGCAATTCATTAGACGCTTTTGAATTTGATTTTAAATCTTTTAATAATTTGTTAGCTTCACCCTGCTTTTTACCCAGACCATCAATACCTTGCGAGATTTCATTTAACTTTGCGTTACCCTCTTTTTGACCTTGTTTTAATTCGTTTAAACCTTGCACTGTATCTTTAGTATCTGTTATACCGTCCCCGTCTTTGTCTGTATTATTATCAACTGCACAAATATCAGCATTAACCTCGGCGTACTCAGTATCAGAACAATCAAGCGTAGGCAGCCCATCATCGTTATTTTCATCAGTACAATAAAAACCTGTAGAACCATCGGCAACCGTTACTTTTCCACAACCCTCATTACAGTTGTATGCAGTGTGCCCCTCGATCCCCGTTTCAACATCACATACATCATCAGGGTCTTTAGCACAGTACTTACCATTTTGAGCAGTAAAACAACCATCTTCATCTAAATCTGGCGGATTGGGTTTATCTTCACCATTATCATTATTTGAATCACCATCATTACAAGCGATAGGTTCCTGAGCACCCAAATCAGGCAAGTTATACATACCGCTATCATCAGACGTGTAATTGCATGTTTTTGTAGTATCAGGATTGTTTGAATTCGCAAAGCACATTGTTTGATTTGCACCACCAAAACTAAAATTCGAAACATCACCCAATTGCGGGCAATCATCATCATTTTCATGGGGTTCTTCAATTAAAGGTTTTGCACACATGATTTTTTCAGGGTTTGTAGGGTCAGGGACTGGTAATACATAATCAAGAAAATCAGGGTGCGGACAACGCTCAGAATCAACAGGTCTAATATTGACATGAGTAATTTTCTTTGTTTGAGGGTATTCTTTATACACGTTGTTCCAAGAATCCCATTGATATTTGATTACTTTCGCTTTTTTGCCATCATATATACATTCACCAGTGAATGAATATTTATTATCTGGCGGAACAGCATCTTGAATCCATCGTTGCCCCCATTTTTGACACATAGCATCAAAAGCGAGTTGCTTTGTATCTCCATAAGAAACTAAACCACCGTTATAATCTGCTTTGTATGTCGGCTCATTTGTTGGCGACTTCAAATCACTCATATCAGGCTCTACAGCATCACTAAAAAAAGACATAAAAAAAGCCATCATAATGACAGCTCTAAATTTCAACATTTCGATTATCCCCAACCAAAGTTTTTTACAATAATATAACCACAAACCGCCCCGACACACATCACCAGTGTATGAATCAGGGCGACAATTAAGCCGCCCATAAAATCACGCTTTTTTGATAGCGCGTTTAGAAATGTCTATCCCCTTAAATCCCATCGTATAAGCAATAATTGCAAGTGCAGCAACACCCACAAAAGCACCAACAGTAGTTAAATCAACAGCGGCAAATACAGCATCCATAATTTTTTCCTTTATAAATTTTAAGTTAAATTACATTTTATTAATGACCATTTTTGATACCTTGACTTTAAAAGATAAGGCACCAAAAAGTAGTACAGTGGTTAAGCCCCAAGTAAATGAAGCCGTTATTTCAAGTGCGTTTATCTGACTAGATTCAACATAATTCTTAGCCTCAAGACTAGGAACCAAAACATAACCTTGACATAATTCTAAGGTCTCAGAAGTTGGTTTTAATGTGCCGTCACTATTCAAATAAATACACTGCAAAATTCTTTTCCTATTTCAACATTGAAACTTTAGTAACAATATTGCGAGACATATTTTCAGGGTTTGGTTCTAGTGTTAAATCAACAAGAGTAATACCCTCTTGGTCAGTAATACTTTTAATGTTGTTATATAAAGCTTGGTCATATGCAATTTCGACAGTCTTAACTTCTACACCACATTTTTGAATATTATGGTCATCGTTAGAAAAATCTTTGGCCTTAACTGCATACTCTAAAGATGCAAACTCATACGGCTTTGGTACACCTGTCTTTTTAGAAACACCCTTACCAAGACTTGCAGATAATAAAGTTACTTTCATTGTATATACTCCGGTTGAGTCACGGACTCGTTAAAATTAGGCGGCTGAACTGCAACCTGTTTAATAGAATCGGGCATATCATCAATTGATAACCCTTTTGTTAATTCGTTAATTATTTCTGTATCAGATAGTTCTAAAATATGACGCATGAAATTGATGTGTTTACCATAAGATAATTTGTTGTATTTCAATAATCTAGCGTTAGTATCCATAACAACTTTTACACGGGTATTTGTTGGAACGTCACAACGATAATCAGATGCAAATTCGAAAGCCGGATAACCAGAGGCAAAAACACCATCAAGATTAATCAAACAATCAACATCAATCTCTCTATCGATAGCTCTAAGCTCTAATTCCGCCCTAACCCAACCATTTTGAGTTTGAGAATCTAATTGTTTACCCTTTTCATACATGCGAGCTAATTTGCCGTTATTACGAGAACCAACATATAAAGTACAACCCGCATCTGGTATTAATTCGTATTGTTTCTGCCAGCCATGTTTCTTTTTATATTCTGCCTTTTCTTCTGCACTTAATTTTTGTAGACGGCCTGACTGAATTAATGAATAACCTGGCATTGCGTTAGTTTTACAAAAAGCACCCTTTTCAAGCTCTTGAATATAATGCTTAATATCACGCACCCCCTCCAAATCATCATAAGCAACATCAAGACGAGTTAATTTGACGTTAGGCATTTTTTTAAGCATTCCATGAAGTTTTGGAATATCTAAACCAGAACAGCCAGTACCAGTGAAAGAAACCATACAACCACCATTATTAGCACCCCAAGCAATACGGCCTGAGTCCACACCATGACGATATAATGTCGCTGATTTTTCATACGTAAATAGTCCCG
>NZ_NQMR01000225.1 GCF_002276045.1 Pseudoalteromonas sp. NBT06-2
TACGGCCTGAGTCCACACCATGACGATATAATGTCGCTGATTTTTCATACGTAAATAGTCCCGCTGGACGCTCCCTGTATTGCCACGGCTGCTCATCCTCCATATACCTATCTGCCCGTGTTGCAACCTCCTCATTCAAAAGACGCATAAAATAATGTAAATCACCCTCAATCAACTGAGTTAAAGCCTTGTATTTAGCAGTACGACGAACAATTGATTTATGAAAAGTTTTAAGACAATCACCCTCGTTATATTTTTCAGCTAAATTGTTTTTAAATAGAGAGTCGTAATATTCATCAGCTAAATGATTGACCTTATAAACTGTATTTTTTTCTTCATAATCAAGGTCGTCCGTAGCATCTTCATTAAAAACATCACTACAAATTAATGCGTTATAAGCCTCGTTATATGTTTTAAAATCACCATTACCCAAATGTAATTTGGCGTTCATTTTTAAGCGCGCAACTTCATCAGGACAAAAAACAACAGTTAAAAAGTCAGCTTTACAAACATTATTTTTAACAATGTAACGCTCAGACAGTTGGGTCATAATCAAAAGCCCCCGATTCAAAAAGTTCCTGCCAATTACTGTCATCTACATCAATAACGTCAAAATCACGACCATTTGCATATTCAATACAAAAAACAAAAGCCTCAGCACGAGAACGAAAATACAAAGGCTGTTCAAATTCACAAAAGCCCAAGTAAAAATCATCATCTGAATTTTGAATATAAAACTTCATTACTTACCACCTAATAAGAACTCTAATTCTGTTAATATGAAAATATCCTCACGAAAAGCTGTGATAACATCAGAATCACCATCAGGAAATGCAGCTACAACCTGAGAGAATAAAGTTTTAGCCTCAGACACAGAGCGCATCATTTTTTTAGCTTCAACATTCGATAATTCAATAGTGATATTTTTCATCTCAATTCCATTTCGTGTGTAGAGTAAATATTTAAGTAAAAAAACCAAAGGTCAAAAATGACCTAAAAGCAAAAAACATATAGGTGAATTCACTTATTCAACTTGCGTATTTATACATTAATGAATTCACCTATGCAAGTATATTTAAATATTTAAATTCAAGCATGCTAACATTCACCTATAAGAAATACAGAATCCGAGTAAAAAATGACGAAAGGAAAAAGAACAACCATTTCATTACCAGTTGAAAAAAAACTAAAGCTAGAGCGAGTTGCTATTGAAATATCACACAAAGTTGGAAAAACAATTCAATGGACTGATGTGGTTCATTACATGATTGAAAATTATCAAAATATGGCAAAACAAGATCTAATAGAAGAATTAGAAGAAAATAAAAAAGACTAGAAAAGTGTCACTTAAAGATAACAGTGTTTAAATTTGGCTCCCCCCCTATTAGTATCTGGGGGGAGAATATCTACCCAAAATATGTGAATAATACTCGAAATCTATTCAAAAAAATGAATAATCAAAATTCAATGGAATCACTGCGTGAATATAAAATTTACGAATGTTTAACTATGTTTTTGCTAATTAAGGAGGGAACGAAAATTATTTATTCTGAATAGCGTCAAGCGACCACGAAATAACAAACAACACATTAACTCCGCACAAATCTCTCTTGACTATTTTATAGTTCATTTTTTCTTTGTGATGTAAGTCATGATGATGTCTGAGAGAGGCTTACGCTTCGCTTATATGGCTGCGCCATTGAGTGCAAGATATTGATTTCTTAATAAAAATTAAAGTGATCGGACATAAATTTAACGCCCATAAATGACATTATGTTACGGCTAAAACAGCTTTTCAGCGCAAAGCGTTTTATTTGCCCTAGCTACGCTATTTTAGGGCAAAAAAGCACAAAACCCCTGCTCGCTTCGCGCGATTATAGCAGGGGCTTACTCAACATAACGTACGACCGATTTATGGGCTATTAAAATAATA
>NZ_NQMR01000226.1 GCF_002276045.1 Pseudoalteromonas sp. NBT06-2
GCTTTAACACGTTGCCCATGAGTTAAGTTAGCGTCACTATTTTGTGATAATGGCAGGCGTTTATCAATGCGCTCGTTCAGTTTGAGAGAGTCAATGGCGACAGCAACTAACCCGAGATGGTCAAGATGTTGGATCTGAACGTTAGCTAGGGGGGGATCTCGGGTTGTGATGTGGATGTATTTGTTGCCATTGAATAATTCAGATGATGTCATGTGATAGCGAGTATGACATAACAAAATGAGCTAGTACTTAAACACAATGAAGATGATCGATTGTCCCTATTTCAGCAAGGGTAATAATTGCCCAGGAACTTTCAGTTTAATACTTCGCGCCGTGCGCGGTTGCTTTTCAATTAGTTCCTTCTTTTCCAGCATTTTAATCATCTGATTGACTGTGGGTGGTGTCACCTTAAAATAGTTTTGAAAATCAGTGTGTGCAGGCGGGATACCATTTAATTTTATATATTGATGGATAAAGGCGAGATATTGCCCTTGTTTTGCGTATTAACATGAAGAAGATCACTCAATAGAAACAATTCGACGCTTGTTTAAAGAAAACGATTTAAAACCTTGGCAAAGGAAAATGTGGTGTGTGGGAAAAATGAATGCAGACTACATTGCTCAAATGGAACATGTTCTAGACTTATACGCAAAACCTGAAAATCCGGCAGAACCTGTGATCAACTTTGACGAAGCGATGAAGCAATTGGTATCGGATATCACACCGTCAACAGAAGCAAAGCCTGGACAGACAGCCCGACAGGATTATGAATATAAGCGTGTTGCCGTAGCAAACATTTTTATGTTTTTTGATCGCCACCGAGGATGGCGAAAAGCGAAAGCAACGGAAGGTAAAAAATCAGCGGATTTTGCGCGGTGTATGAAAGAGCTTGTTGACGATCATTATCCTGATTCAGAAAAAATCCATGTGGTGATGGATAACTATGGTACACACAAAACAGGCTCATTATACAAGGCGTTTGAACCAAAAGAAGCACTACGGATCTTGAATCGTTTGGAGTTTCATTACACACCAAAACACGCGAGTTGGTTGAATATGGTGGAAATAGAAATAGGTAACATGAACCAGCAGTGCCTAACGCAAAGAATCCCGGATTGGGACAAGTTGCACAGTGAATTGGCTGCTTGGGAAAAGCGCCGTAATGATGCACAAGCATCAATAAATTGGATGTTTGATGTTGATGCAACGCGTGAAAAATTAACTCGAGCCTATCATGCGCTATTGCCTGAGAAAATAGGGACAATCAATCAAAATTAATGTGTCGAGGTACTAGTATGTGATCCATTGCCGTCAGTTGTGGTGATCTATTCGCCATTGCGGCTGATGTCGATTTAAGAACCAATGTAATTACCTGTCTATATATTATAACGATTTTTAATTAATCATGTTTCATTTATAGCCGCGGAAAGCAGGTAACATTATGACGATAGCTTAATGTTGAAGTATCTTCTAATGCTAGTATCTTATTCGACAACTCTAACTCTGGTAAAAGAGAAGAAAAACCAGCTATGGCAATATCATTAGCATCAATATTATCATTGCGAAGAAAGCGATAAGCTCCTTCAATTGAAGCTTGTGTACCAGATGCTTTAACAATTGAACTACCTGTGTTATTCGCCATTAAATGACTAATTTTGACTAGTCGCTTAGTGCGCCGTTCATCACCTAACTTAGCATTACCAAATATATTACTGCCCACTTTTCTGTATCTTTTATAAGCATTTCACTTAAAATCGTGATGATTATTTAACGTTAATGATCTGATCATCAATAATATAAAAAGTTCAGTTTTAGTAAAAATTTATTTGTGTATAAGAGTTAGATTCATTACGCGTTAAAGCGTATCAATATCAACTTTAAAAAAACTGCCCCCCCTAAAGCAGATGATAATGCACGAGTAGATTTTCAATGTCGCATTGAGGGCTATAAAAAAGCGGGAAGAGACATTGTTTATCTCGATGAAAGTGGTTTCGCCCAGTGTATGCCTCGTACCCATGGATATTCAAAAAAGGTTACTGTGTTATGGCATACATGAGTGGCAGGCAAAAGTTCGGGTAAATGTGATTGGGGCTATCGTAGGTGGCGCTTTTATAACACTCAGCGTCTTTACATGTTATGTGAATTCAGACGTATTTTATGCATGGCTAACACAGGATTTATTACCTAAAGATTCAGTCATCGTTATGGACAATGCTTCTTTTCACAAACGAAGTGATATGATTGAAGCAATAGACGAACGCGGCTTTATCTGTGATTTTTTACCGCCATACAGTCCTGATTTAAACCCAATTGAAAAAGAAATGGGCACAGGTAAAATCAATAAGAAGAAAAAACGATGCAGCCTTGATAAGCTGTTTTCTGAGCAAATCGATTATGCCACTTTATATTAATCCAGCTATACCCACCAATATCGCTAAAACAGGTTACAGTAGTTGTGTACCTCTAACTTCTTATGGCTTCCTTAAACCTCACCGTTAGCCAGTATCGCCCTTACCATTCAGATTATCTTCCCCTTAGTCAGCATGCTAAAGCTTCTTGCCAGCTTCGCTGGGGGAAAAAAACCGCTAAATAAGCTTAGCGGCTTTCATTTCAAACAATTTAAATTAGAATGTTTGATTTAAACGAAGGTACCAGCTGCGCCCCATTAAACGGTAGTTACTTTCATCAGTATTACCATTAAATGCAGGCTCAATGTAATGAGGCTGTTCATCAGTAAGGTTTGTTATACCAACTGATACTGTCGTACCTGTTTCTAAACTATAAACGGCAGAGACATCATGATACATCATAGAATCTACTTCATACTTATGTAGTGGACTATTAGCATCATCAGGATCTATGTTTGTAGTTCCCCAATAAAGTAACTCAGTGTACTCAAGACCAGACATGTAGTTAGTTGCATAATTAAGAGTTAAGTTATCAAGTTGATAGCTTGCATTAAAATTAATCTTATTTGTGAAGTAACTAGTATCATTTTCAAAAAGACCATTTAAGTCTTCCATTTCAAACTTGAAGCTATCAGCATTATAATTTTGATTTTCACGCTCTAAGAAATGCGTCATTGAAAGGTTTAATTTAATATCACCACCTAAAGCTTCAAAACCATAATTGGCTTCGAAATCAATACCTTTAGCAGTCATTCTGCTTAAATTACTTGATGAAGCATTTAAGTATGTAATCTCACCATTAGTACGACCAATATTACCACATAAAGCTGAGATACCGCCTAAATAACAACCTTTAAGTGAATCAAAAGCACCTATAGTATCAATTACTTTCTCAATATCAATTGCCCAGTAATCTAATGTAATCCCTAAACCTTCAACAAAATCAGGAGAGTACGCAAAACCAAGCGTGAAAGTATCTCCCTCTTCTGGTTTAAGATTTGGATTACCACCAGATGCAGCTAATTGTTGGCCATCTTCATTTGCACTTCCGCCATCTGGTACACCATCAGCTTGACAGTAACCTTGTTGTGCTGAAGTCAATGCTCCCCAGTTCGATTGACGACATGGATCTGTTGCAGACGGAAATGAGTCATTTGCTGGAGAATATAAAGAACTTATACCTGGAGCTCTGAATACCGTTCCGTAAGTACCACGAACTAATAGTCCATCCATTGGTTTCCATTCAGCACCAATTTGGTAAGTTGTAGAATCACCAAATGCACTGAAGTCATCATAACGTACACCTAATGGGATTTCTAATCCATCAACAACTGGAACAATTACTTCTGCAAATAAGCTTGTTACGTTGTAACTACCGTTAGTTCCTTTAGATTTGTTACCAGTAACTTCACGCATGAACTTACCAGAATCAACCTGTGCTTCTGCCTTTTCTGAACGCCATTCAAAACCAACACCACCAGAAACAATCCCACCTGGTAATTCAAATACATCACCACCCACAAAGGCAGTTAAAGTTTGTAGAGTGTAGTTACTAGAATCAACTAATGGAGCTGACACATAATCTAACATTTCTTGTGTTACTGAGCCAGGACCACCAAAAACGTTCATAGAAACACAATCAGAAATAGGAGCGTCAGAAGTACCACAAACAATATTACCTTCAGCATTTTTGAAAGAAGGCCCCATAGCTTTGGCTAAATTAGGTCCGTATAATTGACCAAAATCTGTAGAAGTATCCTGTTGATAACCGTAGTTATAGTTCACATCATAATAGTAACCATCACCAAAATCACCTTCAAAACCGATTACTTGCTGAATACCAATAATATCTTGTTCAAAACTACGACCGCCTTCTAGCATACGACGACGAGAACGTATTACATCTTCACCGAATGGGTTATAGAAGTTATCTTTTGAAACACCATTAAATGCAGTACCATCTGGTAAAGTACCGCTGTAAGCTGGATCGTAACGAGTATCATAAGGTACTGCTGCTAGCTCTTGTCTTGAGGTACGTTTATTTATACGAGTTTCGGTATACATTGATACAGAATCACCTAATTCCAATGAACCTTCAACAAAGAAGTTTAATTTTTTGTATGGAGTTTGAAGGTAGTTTACTGGTGCATAGTTATATGTATCATTGTTTGGCCCATTACCAACGAAATCACGCATATCTTCTAAGCTTGCAATACCACCGTCACACTTATCATTTGTTTGATTAGGGCGTTCTGAAGCAAAGTAAAAATGACCACAAGGTACAGAGCCACTACCAACAACAATTACATTTGCATTTTCTTTATTAGCACCAATTAACCCATTTTTCCAAAACGATGCTTCTTCGTCCTCACCCCATACTTGCCACGGGTAGTTCATGAAGTCAATTGAAGTATCACCTTGATAAACGGCTTCTTGTTCAACATAATCAATACCTACAACGATATGACCTGCATCGAAAGCTTTACCTGCTACAAAGCTAATGCTATCTTGTTTATTTTCGTTTACATCAAAAGAGTTTTTCATTTGTACTGTTACTTCAGCACCTTCAAAATCTTTACGAGTAATAATATTAACTACACCCGCAACAGCATCAGCACCGTAAGTTGCAGACGCACCATCTTTTAATACTTCAATTCGTTTAATCATTGAAGATGGAATGCTTTGAAAATCAGATGTTACAGGTCTACGGCCATTTACAAGCACTAGAGTACGTGAAGAACCTAAACCACGTAACTCGACGAAAGTACCACCATTACCGCCATTATTTGTAGTTGTCATAGTTGGAGAACCTGACATTACAGCGCTGCTTTGTAGGAATTGTCCTACATCTTGTATACCTGCAACTTTCATTTGTTCAGCAGTAATAACTGTAACCGGAGATGCTGATTCCATATCCGTACGCTTAATACGTGAACCAGTTACTTCAATACGTTCAACTTCTTCAGCGCCTTCATCAGCAGCCGATACATTTGCAGATAATGCTACTGTTGAAGCAGCACCAAAAGCCATCGCTAAGCGAACTGCCTTTGCTAGTTTGTTACTTATCATTCGATTTCTCCCTGGACCACATTCTTTGATGTGATTTAGTTTTTGTTGTCATTTAAGTTGAACTTAATGACTATTTTTAAGTCTTGCTCGTTATCCGAGGCAAATATTAAACAAAATAGGAAACATTGGTCAACAAATGTTTATAAAAAAATTAACACTTTAAGCCCAGATGTTTCCAAGTAGAAACACTTTGAAATACAAAATCATATATAGAGAAAGTAAACAAAACAACATAACCAACTGAATAAAAACTATAAAATAAAATTTAACGAAATAAATTCAAAGTGAAAAATGTAATCATTCGATTACAAAAAAAATATATTAAAAACAAAATAAAAAATAGATTGACATGGCGATATTCCAGTTTAAGGGTACATTTAACCCTGTAAATGAAATGTAAATGAAACAAGTTTTCATTAATAGAGTTACAGTAGCTACTAAATAATTACTATTTGGAAGAAAAAACAAACTATAAAATGACGTTTTTATTAGAATTAAATTTTACTGAATATGTATACCCATCACACTTCAAAATGCAGATTTTATCACCTGAAAATTATTATTAATGCTACTTTCTAAAATATCACCTATTTTTGGTATTGTTTGACTAAAAAACGCATAAATTTTATCTCTAAATTCTTTCGCAGTAGAAAAATATTTATTATTTCTAACATGCTCATTCATTATTTTCCATAGCCGTTCTATTGAGTTTAAATTTAGACAATAAGGCGCCAGATAGTGAAGTTTTATATTAAGCTCATTTGCTTTATCTTTAACAACCTGTGTTCGGTGATAACCTGCGCCATCTAAAATTAAATGAATTCTATTATTACTGCCATTATGAGCTCGTAATTCTGTGAAAAAATGTTGAATAGTCTCACTATTCATTTTTTCATAACGCTTAACTTGCGCTGCCGATAAGTTAAATGACCTCCGGCAAAGCCGGTGACTTATTAGATGACGCCCTAGAAGGGCTAAAGTAAGCGCCTAAGGCGCGTTTAACTGCTAGCTTTAGCTGATCTCGATCGGCATCATGCTTTTCTTGATTACGAATATATTCCCTCACCATATTTTCATCAAGTCCAACCGTTGATACAAAATATTCTCTAGCCCAAAACGCTTCTCCACTAAAGTTTATTTGCTTTCCTTTAAGTGTTCTGGCGATTGAGATCGCACTCTTCCCTTTTATAAAACCAACAACATTTGAAACAACTAACTTTTGTGGAATACTCAAGCACATATGAATATGAACATGATCAGGCATTAAATGTCCTTCCTCAATAATCACACCTTTTTGGCGAGCTAGATCATGAAACACCTCGCCTAAATGTTTTCTGATTGAACCAAATATCATTTTACGTCTTTTTTTAGGTATATACCCAAGCTACTT
>NZ_NQMR01000227.1 GCF_002276045.1 Pseudoalteromonas sp. NBT06-2
CATCTTGAAGTGATTTGGGTATATACCTGCTACGCAGCTTTCTGCGTAGCAAATTAAAAAGCAGATAAAGCCACTTAAAGATAAGTGTTTATGGACTGCATACCCACCATGGCACCTCAAAACCCTCAATTTCAGCGAGAAATATACAATATTTAGATAAGGCATTAATTGAAGATAATAGTTGTTCCCTTATCAAAATTCATAACGCAGCATAAACCCTGTTTAAACTCGCCGAGACGGCGTTTCTGAGCCAACACACTTCATCGTTGCGTTGGTTCCAAAGGTGCCTATTCCTGCATCAACACGCCTTTAATTGGGCTCGCTCTGATAGCTCTGAAACATGTATTTTGAAGTAACATGAGTATATATTAAAAGATTTGGTATAACGATTAAATTCATTTACAATTTAGAATGAATATCTTCTAATTAACTTTTTGACAATTCAATATAAAACGTCGTTTACATTACTTTACCCTCAAAAAAAACCGCGTACTAATTCGTTATAACACATTGACAAGCGCTTTCTAAACTCTACAATCATGACCGAATTATTTTAAACAGGTCAGTTATGAAAAAATTATTTTTAATATTTACCCTTTTTACTTTGATACTAGGAACAAGCTTTGATTCTGAAGCCCGTAAAAAATTTGGCAGCCGAAGTAAAGGTAAAACCCAACAAACAACTCAAATTAAAGAACAAACTAAGCCAAACCAACAAACGGCTCCCGCTAAGAAAACATCTAATAAAAAAGGCATAATAACCGGTGTTTTTGGTGGTTTACTAATGGGTGGTTTGATCGCTTCTATGATGGGTGGTGACTTTGAAGGCATGCAAATTATGGATATGCTTTTAATGGCACTTGTGGCATTTGTATTATTCAAATTATTTAAAAGTTTTATGCAGAAAAAAACTCAATCTCAATCCGCATATGCTAGTTCTGCAAATGCACATTTCCCAAATCAACAGCAAAAAGAAAATGCAACCCCAGTTGTAACAAATTCTGCTAATCAGATTGGATCAGTACCATTTAACTTACCTCAAGAATTCGATGTTACTAGCTTCTTAAAGGCTGCCAATGATCATTACCATACACTTCAAAAAGCATGGAATGAAAACAACTTAGAAACAATTCAAGAGTATGTTTCAATTGACCTATTTAACGAGTTAACAGCAGAAAGAAAAAGCGTTGAAAGTGTAGAGACTCAAGTTATTTTTGTTGATTGTGATCTAGTAAGAGCAAATACAAGTCCAGCCTTATGGGAAGTAAGTGTTAAGTTTTCAGGTAAATACCGTGATTTAACAGAACAAACAGACGAGCAAATAATTGATGAAGTCTGGCATTTAGAAAGAGACCTAACTCAAACTGATTCACCTTGGCTAATTGTTGGCATTAAAGATAACGCATAATAGCCCTACTTTTCAGTTCTATTAAAAACCACTGTGTGGCGATATCGAGTAGGGTGAAGTTTTACCTCATCCCTCTCGAACGAATTCATAAGTCTTCTTTTAGTTAACTGTTAACTTCAAGTCTTTTTCAAGTATTTGGCTTGCAATCCTTAACGCCTCTTGTGCTGGTTTTTTTGTGCTGCACAAGATCAAGATGTCATCTACATATCTCACTAGTCTGTGGTTACGCTGCTTCATTTCTTGATCGAAGGCATTGAGGTAGATATTTGCCAACAAAGAACTAATTACATCTTCTTTCGGGCTACCTACCGTGCTCACTTCCCAATCCTCTCCAATCATTACTCCACTTTTTAAGAACTGATTAATCAGTTTTAAAAGCTACCGTCTGTCACTTTACTGATGGCGTCATAGCAACTTCGCTTTGGTCTATAGCCATAACTCGATGAGTGAAAATCAATATCGAAGATCGGTTGAAGAATGTTCAATAGCGTTTGTTGCACTATTCGGTCTCAAACGACGGGTATACCAAGCAGCCTAACACCACCACAGTCTTTGGGTATTTCGACCCGTTTGACTGGTTGTGCTCGATAATGCTTGGTTTACAGTTCAAGTTGCAGTTGTTTTAAGTTTACTTCTAGATTCGAGGCAAACGCACCTATGGACTGCCTATCTATTGCGGCTGATCCTTTGGCGCTTTTTACCTTTTGGAATCCATTGTACAAGTTGTTAATATCTAACAATTGTCCGTATAAACTGTCATATTCTACCTATGCTTACGATATATCGGTTCGTTTTGATTAGCCTATCGTTCGGTGACATTAGGGGTGCTAGCCTGCTGGCAATCTGCCTAAGCGGTCAGTCATTACTCCATTGCTCACCCTTCAATTCTCAGCGTCTACACTCCTGCTTAGCCGTCATTTCTTGGCTAGTTCCGTCGAAATACTTGTGAGCCGATAATTTAATTTCCACGTCTTTCATACGCTAAAAGAATACTTTCCCCCTTCGCAATCAATTAAAGCTTTTGGCTAAAACTGACTCTATCAAACGTAATGTTGGTAGTCGGCTCGGTTTTCCTCTCCACACCATTACTGGCTTTCATCGGCCTAGCTTTACTCACTACTACGGGTTCATCTACCACCTCACACCGACGTTAAACCTTGAGTTTCCTCTTGAATTTAAACCACTTACTAAAATTAAGTTTAGATGCCAGGCTTCCCCAGTTACTACACTGACTCCCTGTTAGAAATACCACCCTCAAGCACAGTATTGGTCTGACTAAGTATCGGGCTTCGCGCTATTTTGGGCGCTTGCCCACCAATACCGACGAAACAGGTTACGGTTAGTTGTGTACTTCTAACTTCCTATGGCTTCCTTCAGACCCCACCGTTAACCAGTGACGCCCTTGCCATTCAGATTATCTTCCCCTTAGTCAGGGTGATCTGACTTCTTTCAGCCTGTCGGGTTTGCCAGCTTCGCCGGGCAAACAAAAAAGCTTCCAATCATTCGA
>NZ_NQMR01000228.1 GCF_002276045.1 Pseudoalteromonas sp. NBT06-2
CGGGCAAACAAAAAAGCTTCCAATCATTCGATTGAAAGCTTTTTAAATAATAAGATTCATATTTTTCTAACTATGTATCACACAAAATAGAAAAATTACATTTGCTCCATTACTTCGATACCTAATAGGTCTAATCCTTTAGCCAGTGTTTTAGCAACTAAATTACACAAAACTAAACGACTTTCTTTAATTTCAGTTTCAACACCTTCTTTAAGAACAGGGCATGCTTCATAGAATGTCATATAAAGGCTAGATAGTTCATATAAATAAGTACATAAAACATGTGGTGTTGCATCGTTGATCATTTGATCTAATACTTCTTCTAACTGAAGTAGTTTAAGCGCTAATGTTTTTTCTTGAGGTTCATTAATAATGATATCAGCATTAAACGTTGCTGTATCAACACCTGCTTTGCGAAAAATACTGCGCACACGTGTATAAGCGTATTGTAAATAAGGTGCTGTTGCACCTTCAAAACTCAAAATATTATCCCAATTAAAGATGTAATCGCTAGTACGGTTTTTAGATAAATCAGCGTATTTAACAGCGCCAATACCTACTTTACGAGCTACTTCATTACGTTCTTTGTCTGACATATCAGATTCACGTTCAGCTAATTTATCTGTTGCTCTAGAAATAGCTTCATCAAGTAAATCAGCTAATTTAATTGTATCACCTGAACGAGTTTTAAATGGTTTTCCATCATCACCCATAATAGTTCCAAATGGGCAGAATTCGTAACTTGTTTCTTCACGCAGTAAACCAGCTTTACGCGCTGTTAATTCAACTTGATTAAAATGTAAGCTTTGGCGGGCATCTACAAAAATTAAAATACGATCAACCTTTAATTTATTTGAGCGATAATCACATGCCGCTAAATCAGTTGTTGCATATAAAAAACCACCACCTGATTTTTGCACGATGAAGACTGATGGCTCACCATCTTTATTTGCCAACTCATCGAGGAATACAACTTGTGCACCTTGCGACTCTTGCGCAATATTTTTATCTTTTAACAGTGTAATAATATTATTTAATTCACCATTATAAGCACTTTCAGCCATAATATGTTCAGGCTTAAGGGTTACGTTTAGTTTTTTATAAACCTCTACAGAATGTTTTACTGAAGTATCAATAAACAACTTCCATAACTTGTTACAATGCGCATCACCAGCTTGCAATTTAACAACATAATCACGGGCACGGTCGGCAAAACCATCTTCATCATCAAAACGGGTTTTTGAATCACGATAAAATGTTTCTAAATCAGCTAATGCAACTTTTTCTAGGTCAACACCTTTATTTAATTGATCTTCAAGGTGAGCTATCAACATACCAAATTGTGTGCCCCAATCACCCATGTGATTTTGACGAACAACTTTATCACCTCTAAATTCAAGTGCACGTACAACAGCATCACCTATCACTGCAGAACGTATATGACCAACATGCATTTCTTTGGCTAAATTAGGAGAAGAATAATCAACTAAAACTTTTTGTTCGACTTTATGCTCTGCAACACCTAGTTTTTCATCAGAATTAGCTGCAACTAATTTTTCAGATAAAAACTCAGGCTTTAAATGAATATTGATAAAACCAGGTCCTGCAATTTCTGTCTTTTCAGCAATATCATCTACTGATAAGTTATCAATAATTTTCTGTGCTAGTTCTCTTGGATTTATTTTTAATTTTTTTGCCGCTCCCATCGCACCATTAATTTGGTAATCACCAAATTGTGGGCGTGTGCTTTGTGTAACTGCAGGGTTTGAGCCTTCAGGCAAGCCAGCAGCATCCATTGCTACTAGCGCTCTTTCTACCAATAATTGACGAATATTCATTTTTTATCTCTTTAAATTCTTTCCAATGTTATTTCACTTTATTGAAATAATAACAGGGTTAGGTTTCGAAAAATAAATTAAAGCCGAGCCCTAAAATAATACGATTGACATTTCATAATTGATTAGAGCAAAGCTCTCTGAGTATTTTTCGATGGGAGTTTAATCCACTAAATGAGTGTTGAAAAACATGATGCCAATCCAGCCATTATCAATTATGAAGCAAAAAATTAGTGTTCACGTGTCTGATGAAATTCTATATCAGGATAACGCTCTCTAGACAGGTTTAAATTCACCATGCTAGGTGCAACATAAGACAAATTTCCACCACCATCTAGTGATAAATTCACTTCACATTTACGCGTAAACTCATCAAGTTTTTTCTCATCATCACAAGTAACCCAACGCGCTGTTGCGACATTTACGCTCTCATAAATTGCATCAACGTTATATTCAGATTTTAAACGTGCGACAACCACATCAAACTGTAGTACACCAACCGCGCCAACAACTAAGTCATTACTAATCAATGGTCTAAATACTTGAACAGCTCCTTCTTCTGATAACTGGATCAGGCCTTTAAGTAACTGCTTTTGCTTTAATGGATCTTTTAAACGAATACGGCGAAATAATTCAGGTGCGAAGTTAGGTATACCACTGAATTTTAACTTTTCACCTTGGGTGAAAGTATCACCTATTTGAATAGTACCATGATTATGTAAACCTATGATATCACCTGCAAAAGCTTCATCAGCACGTGTTCTATCACCAGCCATAAAAGTTACCGCATCAGAAATACTTACTTTTTTACCTAAACGTACATGATCCATTTTCATACCTTGGCTATATTTACCAGATACGATTCGCATGAATGCGATACGGTCACGATGCTTAGGATCCATATTTGCTTGAATTTTAAATACAAAGCCTGAGAATTTTTCTTCCGTTGCTTCTACTTCACGATCCGCTGTTTGACGAGATAATGGTTCAGGCGCCCATTTAGTTAAACCATCTAACATATGATCAACACCAAAGTTACCTAGTGCTGTACCAAAGTAAACAGGTGATAATTCTCCTTTAAGAAATAATTCATGATCAAATTCATGTGATGCACCAATTACCAACTCTAATTCTTCTCTTATGTTTTCAGCTAAATCTTCACCAATTTCTGCTTCTAATTCAGGATTATCTAACCCCTTAATAATACGAACTTCTTGAATTGTATGACCTTGACCTGTTTGATACAAAATCGTTTCATCACGATGGATATGATAAATACCTTTAAACTCTTTACCACAACCAATTGGCCAAGTAATTGGAGCACAAGCTATTTTAAGCTCGTGCTCAACTTCATCTAATACTTCCATAGGATCACGTGTTTCACGGTCACATTTATTCATGAAAGTAACAATTGGTGTTGTACGTAAACGCGTTACTTCCATTAACTTACGAGTACGATCTTCTACTCCTTTGGCCGCATCAATAACCATTAAACACGAATCAACAGCGGTTAAAGTTCGATAAGTATCTTCCGAAAAATCTTCATGACCTGGCGTATCAAGTAAATTCACCAAACGATCATTGTAAGGAAATTGCATAACAGAAGTAGTAACAGAGATACCACGTTCTTTTTCCATTTCCATCCAATCAGACTTTGCATGCTGATTAGAGCCACGCCCTTTTACAGTACCCGCTTTTTGTAATGCGTTACCGAACAAAAGTACTTTTTCGGTAATTGTTGTTTTACCTGCATCTGGATGCGAAATAATCGCGAAGGTGCGTCTTTTCAACACCTCAGTTGAAACACTGGACATTTAAACCGCCAATTTCAGAATTAATAGAATAAAAAAAATGGCCTGAATTATAGCAAAAATAATTAACTTTTTGCAGCGGAAATAGATAATTATCTAAAAATATAGTAACACCTCAATAACCCGTG
>NZ_NQMR01000229.1 GCF_002276045.1 Pseudoalteromonas sp. NBT06-2
TATTTGTTAGTCAAAAGCCTTAGCCCCCGTTAACAAGAGCGCCATAATATAGTTTTATTAAGTTAATGCAAGCACTAAATTCAATAACATTGTACTTAGTGCATATTTAGCTAGAAACTGCTGAATTTTACAGCAAAATCACAACAACTCAGTTCTACGATGTGGCGTAATCATTTTTTGCCAAGGCCAGTCAATGTGCCCCATAACAATGAAATCAGGATTTTCAGTGATCTCTCTTTGATTATAGGAGATAGGATTAAATTCAGCACTTAAAATTTGGCCACCAGCTTGCTCAACAATAATTTGTGAAGCACCCGTATCCCACTCCCCTGTAGGACCAACACGTAAGAAGCAATCGGCTTTACCTTCTGCAATCATGCAAGCTTTTAAAGAACAAGAACCTACAGCTATGGTGTCAAAATCTCTATCTAAATAACAACTCACAGCTTCAATTTTTTGCCTACGACTTACAGCTAGCGTTAATTTATTATGTTTCACCACTTCAAGCTTGATATCTTGGTTGTTATCATCCACTTTAATATTGCCATGCTCACGTTTAAAAGCACCAATGTCTTTCGCAGCAAAATAAGTGACATTTTTTATTGGCCAATGAATAACACCTAATACAGGTTGGTTATTTTCAATCAAAGCAATATTTACAGCAAAATCACCACTTTTTAAAATGAACTCACCTGTACCATCCATAGGATCAAGCAGCCAGTATCTCGTCCAGTTCTTTCTTTCGTTTAAAGGGGGTATTGCAGTTTCTTCAGACATAATAGGAATATCTGGTGTTAATTTCATTAACCCATCAATAATTACTTTATTAGCCTCCAAATCAGCTTTAGTAACAGGCGTATCATCACTTTTTTGTTGCTGACCAATATCTTCTTGATCATAAATATCCATGATCACTTGACCAGCTTGTTTTGCTATTTCAATACAGGGTTCAAGGAAAAATGACATAATTAGATCCTGTTTATTTTGCTCTACTGGCTAAGTGCTCTTTGGCTAGGAGTAATGCAGCAACACTTCTGGCTTCAGTAAAGTCTTTTTGATTTAATAAATCTTGCCATTGGCTTAAAGGCCAATGCACTACTTCTAGAAGTTCAGGTTCATCACCTAATAAAGTTTCAGTGAATAATTGCTCTGCGAGTAAAATATGCATATTGGCATTAAAGTAACTTGGCGCCAAACTGACTTGCTTTAGTTCAACTAATTCTTTTGTACCAAAACCCGCTTCTTCTTTTAACTCACGATTACCAGCTTGCATTGCATTTTCACCTGGATCAATAAGACCTTTGGGGAAACCAAGTTGGTAATCATGAGTACCAGCACAATATTCTCTTACTAATAATAGCGTATCATCGTCAAGAAGGGGCACTATCATCACAGCACCACGTCCTCCACCTTTAATACGCTCATATTTACGCTGCTCACCATTTGAAAATTCTAAATCTAACGACTCTACAGTGAATAATCCACTTTTAGCGACTATGTCAGTTGCTAAAATATCAGGCAACTGATGATCCTTTTTCTGTGTCATACAATCACTTTTAATAGAATAAATAATATATGAATCATAATTCTTTTATTGTAAAAAACCTAGAGTGAGTTGAAATTTAAAAGTAATGTTTTATCATAGACAGTAATAATATATATTAATATTGCGATTAAAAACCATGTTAGATTGGACCCTCATTGACACTGTATTACTGGATATGGATGGCACACTATTAGACCTTCATTTTGATAATCATTTCTGGTTAGAGTTAATACCAAGTAAACTAGCACAAAAGCATAATATTTCTTTTGCTGAAGCTAAAGCTGACTTAGCCGTTCGCTATCAAGCTGTTGAAGGTAATATTCAATGGTATTGTTTGGATTATTGGCAAAAAGAATTGTCTTTACCCATAATTGCGCTTAAGCGCGAAATACAACACTTAATTGCAATACGTGAAGATGTGCCTGAGTTTTTAAACGCACTAAAAACTTCGGGTAAAAAGTTAATTTTATTAACTAACGCTCACCCAGATAGTTTATCTTTAAAAATTGAACGTACTCAAATTGATAAATATTTAAATGAAATTATCTCGACTCATGAATTTGGTGTTAGTAAAGAACATCAATCATTATGGCAACAACTAGAGCAAAGGTTACAATTTGATAAAAAACGAACTTTATTTGTTGATGACAGCCTAACAATTTTAGAATCAGCCAAAACGTTTGGCATAAAACATTTATTAGCAGTTGCAAATCCCGATAGTAAAAAAGCAACGAATACAATTAACCAATTTCCTGCTATTACTAACTACCGAGACCTACTACCTATTACTTAGCGTTTTATTGCTAAGCGCATTAATACGTCAGCAACTTGCTCTAATGGCACTTGTTTGCTGGCGGCGCCAAGCTCAAAGGCGGCTTTAGGCATACCATAAACCACACAGCTTTTTTCATCTTGAACAAAAGTTTTAGCACCTGTTTCCTTAAGCTTCATTAGTCCTTTTGCACCATCAGCTCCCATACCAGTTAAAATGCATGCTGATACACTTTTTAACTCTAATTTAGCAACTGAATCAAATAAAACATCGATAGCCGGTCTATGGCGATTTACAGGTGCACTTTGGGATAGGTAACATACTAGATCACCATTTTTACTTTTTATACTTAAATGGTGATCTCCTGGGGCGATATAAACATTACCAAGCTCTAACTTTTCTCCATCTTGTGCTTCTTTTACTGCCATAGCACATGCTTTATCCATTCGTTCAGCAAAAGAAGTACTAAAAACAGGAGGAATATGCTGTGTTATAACAACAGGAGAAAAATGCGCAGGTAAACGTGTTAAAACTTCTTTTATCGCTTCAGTACCACCAGTTGATGCTCCTATTACAGATAAATGGTTGATTTTAAAACGAACCGTTTCTGGATTAACGATTTTTGCATGTTTATTCTCTTTTAAAGGTAAAAAAGACCTCACTCTAGCACTTGCGGCTGCACGAATTTTGTCGTGTAAAATATCGGTATAATCTCTTAGATCTTGTGCTACATTTTTTGTTGGTTTGGCAATAAAGTCTATTGCTCCTAACTCTAATGACTCTAAAGTAGCAGGAGCACCTTGCTGAGTTAAGGTCGATATCATCACAACAGGCATAGGTCGTAAACGCATTAAGTTTTTCAAAAAACTAATACCATCCATTTTTGGCATCTCAATATCAAGTGTTAATACGTCAGGGCGTAATGTTTTTATTTTCTCTCTGGCATCAAAAGGGTCCTCTGCTGCACCAACTACCTGAATATCATTAGCTAATTGCAAAATTTCAGTCAATAAAGTCCTAATTAAAGGGGAGTCATCAACTATTAAAACTTTTATCATTCAATATCTCCTTTTTAGGATATAAACTTCAAACTATCTCTAAAACAACTCAATATCTGTATGTGCATCTTGAACTTCGATCTCGTGCAAGTACTTGTTCTCTCTTTGTTGTATTGTATCATTATGAATACTACGTAACTTTTTCACTTGTGCCTTACCCGTCTCAGGGTAAAACATTACTTTACGGGGCCAAGGACCGCCTACATCATGAGAGTCAACACTAAACCCCTCTTGTTTCAAGTATGTAGAAGCAAATTTAATATTACCTTCTCCTACATCTGTCATTGCTTTAATTATTTGTCCACCACCAAATAATTTTACTTTTAAATTTTGCCTACTACCGCCATTTTTAATTACTTCATTAATTAAAAACTCCATAGCCCAATTACCATATCGACAACATAATTGATCTTCTTCCGTTCCTAATGCTGCGGCTTGATTAATGGGTAACATGAAATGATTCATACCACCTATGCCCATTTTTTCATCATAGACACACGCTGAAATACACGAACCTAACACAGTCGAAATGATTTCGCTTTGCTTAGTAACATAAAACTCACCGGGTAATATTTTAGCCACCACGCTCTTACGGTTACAGTCCCAGTATCTTTTAATGTTCTCAAATCCCGGATATACGGGTTTAAATTCACCTTCCAAAATACAACCTTAATTATTTATGGTTTTAAGTAAAATTTAATAATCTACTTTAAACCTTGAACATCCTGTAATAATGGTATTTAAATGGTTATTAGTTCATTTTTTGATACATTGTTTTACCTAAACCTATAAATTTTTTTTGCTCTTTACCCATACTTTCTGAGTGGCCTAAAAACAAATGCCCCTGTGGAATTAAAATATTCGCATAGTTGTTAAATAAATTTTCTTTTGTTTTTTTATCAAAATAAATCACAACATTACGACAAAAAATACAATCGAATGGGCCTTTCATTGGCCATGCCTGTAATAAGTTTAATCGTTTAAAGTAGATCATTTTTTTCAATTCAGGTTTTACTTTATAGTTTTCACCTTGCTTATCTTTAAAAAACCAATTTTTTAACACTTCAGGCTCTAAACCTATTGTTGAATTTGCCGAATATTCGCCATTACTGGCTTTTTCTAACACATTTGAATCTAAATCTGTTGCTAATATTTTAACGTCCCAACCCAAAGGAAACATGTTAGCGAGTGTCATCGCTATTGAATAAGGTTCCTCGCCAGTAGAGCAGCCTGCAGACCAAATCCGTACTCGTTTAGTTGATCTGTTTTCTTTTAATAACTTTGGAACCAAAGTACTTTTTAAAAATTCAAAATGATGTATTTCACGAAAAAAAGACGTTAAGTTAGTTGTTATTGCATTAATAAAGTGACTGAACTCTTTATCTCTATTTGATTCTAAATACTCGAGATATTGCTCAAAATTATTTAATCTTAAGCTACGAATGCGTCTAGCAAACCTCGAATAAACCATTTCTCGTTTATGTTCACCAAGTACAATACCACAAGCTTTATATACTAAATCTACAATATGGTTAAATTCATTATCAGTAAGTAAAAACTCTCTGTTCACAGCTATCCCTTTATATTTTCAGATGAGTTCAAACTATGTTAAGCACCAAATAAATCCCTAACATAGTTTGTAAAATAAGTAGTTAACTCTTTACTTATTTATGGGTTAAAACTCTTCCCACTCTTCTGAAGAATCAACAAAGTCATCTCCTTTTACCGGACTTGATAACCTTTGAGCTCTGCTAGGAGCTGTTGATTTTTGTGTTTTTTTATGACTTGTTGGTGCTGGTAATGCAGCAGCGTGTCCACCCGCATTAGATTTAAAGAAAGTTAATAATTGGCGCATACCTTTGGCTTGTTCGGCCATAGACTCCCCTGCTGCTGAGGCTTGTTCTACCAAGGCAGCATTTTGCTGTGTCATTTCATCCATTTGAGTAATCGCTTTATTTACTTGCTCGATACCAGAGCTTTGCTCTTCAGAAGCAACAGAAATATCTGCAATCATTTCTGTTACTTTTTGCACCGAAAGTACAATTTTTTGCAGTGTAGTACCTGACTCATTGACTAATAAGGTACCATCTTCCACTTTGCTTACACTATCTCTAATAAGCTCTTTAATCTCTTTGGCTGCAGCTGCTGAGCGTTGTGCTAAGTTTCTTACTTCACCCGCAACTACTGCAAAACCACGACCTTGCTCACCGGCTCTAGCGGCCTCTACTGCTGCATTTAGTGCGAGTAAATTAGTCTGGAATGCAATTTCATCAATCACGCCGATAATATCGGAGATCTTTTTACTGGAATCATTAATTTCAGCCATGCTCGTAACCGCACGTTGTACTACCTGCCCGCCTTGCGCTGCTTGTTCTTGCGTATTGGCAGCCAGCTCATTGGCTACTTTGGCATTATCGGCATTTTGTCGTACTGTACTTGTCATTTCCTCCATACTTGATGCTGTTTCTTCTAATGAAGAAGCTTGCTCTTCGGTTCTTTGACTTAAATCGGTATTACCTTGTGATATTTCCTCTGCACCACTACTTACTAATGTTGATGACCCATTAATTTGCTCTATCACTTCGGTGAGTTTTTCTGCGGTGGCATTCGCATCGCGCTTTAATTTATCAAACGAACCTTGATAGTCCTTATCTATCCGTTGAGTTAAATCACCATGCGCCATGGCATCAAGCATGCCGCCTGTTTCTGCTACCGCATCATCTACAATCTCAACTAAGGCATTTAACCCTTTAGTTAAGTTAAGAAAGAAACCTGCTTTATCACCTTCTTCAAGCCTAACATCAAGGTCACCACTCCCCGCTGAAGCAATAAGATTATCAATTTCTTTTTCGATAGCCACTTCTGCTGTTCTATCACTCCATTCCACAACGGTACCTACACGCTGACCATCATCCGAATTAATCGGATTAGCAATCAAACCAAAGGTACGACCACCAACAACAATTTCTGTTTTATAGGTACTTGCTAAATTTTTCAGCATATTTTGCTGATGCGCTGGATTTTTATGAAACACATCCACGTTTTGCCCAACTAAATCATTGCTATTAAAATTTGGTAAATCGGTACGTATATCAGCTTCAGCATCGCGCATCATGCCCTGAACGGCCTCATTCATAAATACAATATTATTACCCGCATCAGCTATCATGGCATTGGCTGAAACATTTTCTAACGCTTGTTTAATACGTAAATTTTCAGCTGCTTCTGCGCGTTCTGCGCGCTCTAGAGCTAGACGCTCTGTCTTATCTTCCCATTCAACCACTGT
>NZ_NQMR01000023.1 GCF_002276045.1 Pseudoalteromonas sp. NBT06-2
GCGCAAGTGTTTTTTTGAGAAAATCATCTTTTTTTGACTGTTCGCTCACTATATAAACAAAACATCCTAGAATAGGACGTTTCTATTGAGTAAAGCCTGTAAAAAAGGCTTTCTAGTATATTTAGGTTAGGACCTATTTAACGAAGATCTCCATTTCTTCTCCAATTTGCTTACGCATGTCCATTAAACGTATTGCAGTATCATGCTGCTTAATATCAGCTTCAGATTCTGGCACCCATTTTGGAATTTCAATTTTTTGACCTGTTTCATCAACAGCAACCATAATCACAATACAATGTGTTGTGATACGTCTATTTAATGATTTTGGATCACAAGCAGTTACTTCTAATGCAATATGCATTGAAGATGTACCGGTATAAATAACTTTGGCTTCCACTTCAACTAAACTACCTACATGTATAGGTGCAACAAATCGAATACCACCGGCATAAGCTGTAACACAATAGCGCCCACTCCAACCTGCAGAGCATGCATAAGCAGCTAGATCAATCCATTTCATTACTGCGCCACCATGCACTTTGCCCCCAAAATTAACATCTTGCGGCTCTGCTAAAAATCTTAATGTAATATCGCGTTGCGGTTTTTTCATGATGTACTCTCTATAATGCCTAATGAAATAAGTTATTTTTCAACTATATAAAGTATTATTTAATAATAGAACAAAGTTAGTCAAAGCATAAAGCTATAAATCTGATATTATATAAGGTCAAAACGGCCTAAAAGTACAGCTTTGTACTCAAGGTCTATTATATACAGGTCATAACAGATCAATTATAGGAAAAACACCTTGAGTCAAACCACCTTTACATCCGTTAAGTTACAACCAGCCCTTATAGAGAATCTAACTTCTCTGGGTTATAACAATATGACGCAAATTCAAGCCGAAAGTCTACCCCATGTTCTTGCGGGTAAAGATGTGATTGCACAAGGAAAAACTGGTTCTGGAAAAACTGCAGCTTTCGGTTTAGGCATATTAGAGAAATTACAAGTTAAACAATTTCGAATTCAATCATTGGTACTTTGTCCTACACGAGAATTAGCAGATCAAGTTGCCAAAGAAATTAGAAAACTAGCCCGTAGCATCCATAACATTAAAGTATTAACCATTTGTGGTGGTATGCCATTTGGTCCGCAAGTAGGTTCTTTAGAGCACGGTGCACATATTATTGTTGGAACTCCAGGCAGAATAGAAGATCACTTATATCGCGGTACGTTAAAGTTAGATAATGTGACCACTTTAGTTCTTGATGAAGCTGATCGTATGTTAGAGATGGGCTTTCAATCAGCTATTGATGCTATTACTGATGCTACCCCTGATAATAAACAAACATTATTATTCAGTGCGACTTTCCCTGATTCAATCAAAACCGTAGCAGAACATATCATGGTTGATCCTATAATGGTTAAAGTGGCGTCTTCTGATAACAATACAAACATTCGTCAATATTTTTATAAAGTTGAAAATAATAAGCAGCGTTTAGTTGCCCTTCGTTTATTACTTTTAAAACACCGTCCTGAAAGTTGTGTTGTATTTTGTAATACGAAACTTGAAACACAAAGAATATCTGATGAATTAAATAACTTTGGCTTAAGTGCACTAGCATTAAACGGTGACTTAGAGCAAAGAGACAGAGATCAAACCTTAGTTCGCTTTACTAATAAAAGTGTCTGTATTTTAGTTGCAACTGATGTTGCAGCTCGAGGTTTAGATGTTGACTCGCTTGATATGGTGATCAACTTTGAAGTTGTTCGTGATCCTGAAGTACATGTACATCGTATTGGACGTACAGGTCGAGCCGGTAAAAAAGGTGTTGCTCACTCTATTTTCATCGAAACAGAAACACATCGTTTCGAAAAAGTTTCTGAGTATATGAATCAAGAATTCGATATTTCTGTATTACCACCATTTAGCATATTAGAAAAACCTGGTTACAAACCTGAATGGGCCACATTACAAATTGATGGTGGTAAAAAGCAAAAAGTGCGTCCTGGAGATATCTTAGGTGCATTAACAGGTAAAAATGGTATTGCTGGTAAACAAGTTGGCAAAATCAATATGTTTGATAACTGGGCATATGTAGCAGTACATAAAGATGCTTCAAAGCCAGCCCTTGCAAAATTATCGGAAGGTAAATTAAAAGGTCGCTCATTTAGAGTAAGACGTATTAGATAACGACACTTATCGCCTTAAAAATTAGATATATATTAAATACACAGAATTTAGGAAATAAAAACATGGTACAAGAAAAGAAATTTGATTACACCGTAATTCAAGACGGTGAAAAATGGCATGCTGAGATCACTCGTCGTGTTTCTGCTAGAAAAACAAGCGTTTCTAAGCGTAAGAAAGGGTTTGAATCTCAAGAAGCTGCAGAGCAATGGAGTAAAGAACAGTTAGAATTATTCTTACAAAATCTACAAGAACGTAATAAGCGTAAAGCTGAAAAACGTGTAGTTAGAAATGAGGTTGAAGCAAAAGCTATTGAAAAAGAAGAAGAATATAAATCTAAACGTTTAGCTGCTCGTCTTGCTGCTGAAGAAGAAAGAGAAGAAGACGAATAAACTCGCTACACGATTTTATAAAGTCCATTTGGTGGACTTTATAAAATAAAAAAGCTTAATTTATCAGCTCAGAAATTACTTCCAATTACTTAATACATCATGCACTGATTTTTTAGGTGTTTTAACTAGTTTTTTCACTAATGAAAATTCAATATCAGTTAAACCATAATCATTTTTTATATCATCTAACATAGTAATCCAAAGCTTCGCTGTCATTTGGGAATCAAATAAAGCTCTGTGAAAACCACCATCTGCAGAAATATTTTTATATTTAATTAAATCCCCCAACTTATGCGTTGGTGCACTTTGATAAATTCGACGCGCTAATAACATAGAACAGCTAAATTCACCCGAGTAACTTCGTGAAATTTGATTTAGTTCGGCATCTAAAAATCGTTTATCAAAAGAAGCGTTGTGCGCGACTAAGTTTGAACCTTCAATAAAGTCTGCAAACTCATTCATTACTTGAGCACAAGTAGGCATACCATTTAACATCTGATTACTGATCCCAGTGTAATCTTCAATAAAACCACTGATACGAAAGCCGGGATCCATTAATTGACTAAAAGATTCTGTTACTTCTGAATTTTCAATGCGCACAGCACCTATTTCAATTGCACGATCACCCATATTTGGCGATAAGCCTGTTGTTTCAAAATCGAGAATTACTAAGGAGCTTGCTGAGTTGTTAAATGCCATGCTGAATTTCTGCTATAAAATTTTGCATATTTTACGCTTATTATATATTTCGAGCCATTATATTTCATTAATATTTTCTTACGTTTACCCTTTGTTAAGCACTTATAAAGCATGTAACTTAATATTGTAAAAATATAGACCCAAATTAATAAAGGAAGCTACAAATGAAATTTACCAATATATCTTTAGTACTTGCGCTCGTAATTTCAGGAAGCAGTACAGCCTATGCAGCGGATAAACACAAAAAAGATAATAAGAATAAAAAAAATAAAACACTCACCGAATTATTAAAAAATAAAGTAGTAGCTAAAGGTCTATTAACTTTTTACCAAGATAAAAAAACCGGTGAAAACTTAATGCTATTAAATAATAACCAATTAAATACTCCTATTTTATATTTTGCCCATACCGTTGACGGTGTAACAGATGCAGGTCATTTTAGAGGCGCTTACAGAGAAACAAAAATAATAGAATTTAGGCGTTACTTTAACCGCATTGACATTATAAGCAAAACAGCTAGACATAAATTTGATCCTAAAAATCCGATCAGTAAAACACAAAATGCCAATATCTCAGAAGCTGTGCTAGCAAGTATAAAAATCGAAAAAGAAGAAAAAGGCCAAATAGCCCTTAAAGTAAATAAGCTCTTTTTAAGCGAAGCATTACATAAAGTGTCACCTTGGGCGCGACTCAATGATAAAAACGCTAAAAAACGTTTTAATTTAGGAAAACTAAACGGTAAGAAATCACGCATAATTAGCAAGCGTAGCTACGATAATAACGTAGATGTTGTAGTTGATTATGTATTTAATAACAGCAACCCTAAAGTATACGGCTCAAAAGCAGTTACCGATCCCCGTTCAGTCTCAATTAAAATCCAACATTCGTTTGTCGAATTACCTAAAAATGACTTTAAGCCGCGCTTAGATGATGCACGTATAGGTTATTTCACTCAGCAATATGATCAAATGACATCAAGTGAGTGGGCACCATATCAAGATGTCATTAATCGCTGGGATTTAACTAAAAAAGACCCTTCTGCAGCATTATCTGAACCAATCAAACCGATTGTTTGGTGGATAGAAAATACAACACCCCATGAATGGCGCAAAACAATTGAGGAAGCCGTTTTAGATTGGAATATTTCATTTGAAAAAGCAGGCTTTAAAAAAGCGATTCAAGTAAAAGTCCAACCAGATGATGCTAAATGGGACGCAGGTGATATTAATTACAATGTATTACGCTGGACGTCTTCACCACGCCCATCATTTGGTGGTTACGGCCCATCATTAGCAAATCCATTTACTGGTGAAATATTGGGTGCCGACATAATGTTGGAATTCGTATTTATGAAAAACCGTTGGGTATACGACAAGTTATATAGCCAAGGCGCAGCAAGCTTAACTGATATAACAGCGCAAATTGAGGGTTTAAAATGTAGTGCAGGTCACGATTTACAACAGGGCATGATGTTAGGAAAAGTTTTAGCAAATGGTTCATCAATCCATGAAAAAGCATTATTAGATGAAGGCCTTCGCAATCTTATTCTACATGAAGTAGGTCATACATTAGGGCTTAGCCATAATATGAAAGCTTCTATCCTTTGGAATGAAAAAGAAGTCTATGATAAATCGTTAACTAAAGGTATTTTAACTGGATCAGTAATGGATTATACACCAGCAAATGTAGCACCTATTGGTGTAGCACAAGGTGATTACTTTCAAGTAAAACCTGGCTCATATGATAACTGGGCAATTGAATACGGTTATTCTACAGCATTAGATGATGAGATTGCTGAGAAACAAAGATTAAACAAAATTTTATCTCGCTCTGCTGAAAAAGGTTTAGCTTTTGGTAATGATGCTGACGATATGCGCCGACCAGGTCAACATATAGACCCACGTATCATGATAGGTGATATGTCTTCAGATCCAGTAGCCTATGCCACTGACCGTATGGCATTAATAAATCATACTTTTGGTAAACTAAAAAAACGCTCATTAACTGAAGGAGATTCATATCAACAACTACTGATCTCTGCTAATGTTTTATACGGACAATACAAAAAGCAAGCTGAGGTAATTTCGCGCCAAATTGGTGGTGTTTATGTTGAGCGTAATTTTGTTGATAGTAAAACTGCCTCACAACCTTATACACCAGTACCAAAGGCAACACAAAAAGCGGCGATGACTGCGCTGAGTAAATACGTGTTTGCATCAAATACATTAGTAGCGATACAACCGCTTTATACGCATTTACAACACCAACGCCGTGGCTTTAGTCACTACGCTAAAAATGAAGACCCTAAAGGTCATAAAATGGTGTTAAATATACAAAAATCCGTATTAAATCAGTTATTACATGCAAATGTTTTACAACGTATTTCTGATACTAGCTTATATGGTAATGAATATGACTTAACAAGCTTTATGGAAGATTTAACATCTTCAATATTTGTGGATGAAAAATCAGTTAACTCGATGAGCAAAAACCTACAAATTGAATATGTACAAAGATTAATTAAAATCGCTGGCATAAGTAAAAAATCAGCATACGATAATTTAGCTAAAGCATCAGCGCTGTATCAATTACAAACTATTTCTGGGCAAGATGCTCCTTGGGGTGCAGATGACTCAACAAAAGCACACAAAGCATATTTAGATTTGATCATCAAAAGAGCTCTAGAAGCTTAAACTTTTAAATCACGATAAAAATCAAATGCACTTAATAGCAAATATTAAGTGCATTTTTATTTTTCACTATTTGGTATATTCGGATATAAAAATTGAATCGCTTTATTAATTTTAGCTAACGATTCAGGGTTTTTATCTAAATATCCCTTTGATAAATAGATGCCAAAAGGCCTTACTTTTTGTACTACGCTTTTATATTTCAGATTTGAATGACCTAATTTTCCTATTGCTTCTAAAAAAACAGCTTCAGATAAAAATAGTGCATCTAAACGGCCTTTACTGAGCATTTTCAAAAGTGTTTGTGGTTCAAGAACTCCTGATACAGATCTAAATTCATTTTTATTAAGCCATTTATGGGTTCGGAATGGCCTATTTTAATTTCATATATGGCACGATCATAGTCTGTGGTTAATTTTAAGTTATATGTTATACCTGCTTGGTCCAATATTTGGGTTACGCGAGTAATGCCTATTCCTGTTAATTCACCATCTTTTTGATAAGTATAAGGAGGAAAGTTGGGCAAAATAAATCTAACTGACTCTACTGCAAAGAGCCAAGGACTAAAAAATAAAAAAATAACACTTCTTAAATTCATTAGCCCTATTTAATCAATTTATTTATAGCTAGTAAGTATAGCTAATATATTAACTATTCCTTAAAATTTCACCAAAATTATAAATTTATTGCTTTATAATCTGGAATTTCCAAAAATAACATAGTATCGGTTTTTTAATTTGTGTAATCACATTACCTAGTACAACACATAATAAACCTAAAGTCGAAAACACAGTCCATTGATAGTTTTCAAATATACTTGAAATAATTAAAGCAACTATTGGCGTGATCACTAATAAATATGAGGCATTATTGGCCCCGATTCTATCTACTAATAATAAATA
Source organism: Pseudoalteromonas sp. NBT06-2 (assembly GCF_002276045.1). Classification (GTDB taxonomy): domain Bacteria; phylum Pseudomonadota; class Gammaproteobacteria; order Enterobacterales; family Alteromonadaceae; genus Pseudoalteromonas. Next base: position 6,875 of record NZ_NQMR01000023.1, read on the forward strand.
TACCGTAAAACCAATAACCGATGCTGGAATAGCTAAATAAGCAAGACTTGCTAAATAACGTGTACTTAAAGTGATTTCAAAACTTAACCCTTTAAATAAAATAATAAGTAATAAAGTAATACAGCCATATATCATGGCATAGCTAGTCGCTGTAAAAGGCTGAACTTTATTTTTGTTATTACGAATACTTATCATATTGCCAATAGAAAAACACCAAGTTCCTGCTAGTGCATAAAACAAACCAAGCAAAACCTCTTTAGATAAATTGGTTTGCATTAAATCTCCTGCAAATAATAAACTAATACCCGTTAAACCAATTACCGCACCGAACCAAAAGTTATTACTGGCTTTTATACCATAAAAAATTCGACCGTGAACTGCATTAAAAATAGGCGCGGTAGCCATAATAACAGCGGTTAAACCACTCGCAATATAAGTGGTAGAACTGTAAAAGAATAAAAAATTACAACAAAATAAACAAGCCCCCTGAACAGCGAAGTATTTTTGATCTGTTATTTTCACCGATTGCAGTTTATTAAATGCTTTTCCGATAATAAACATCACTATCGCAGCAAATAAAAAACGATATAAAATAGATACTTCCATAGGTGTGCTTCCTTGCTGCCATTTAATTGCAATCCAAGAAAATCCCCATACAAAAATCATTAATGCATATAAAAAAGCAGTCATGTTCATTCCCCAACACATAATAAAAAAAAGATTATGAATCCATATGCCAAGCTTTTCTGTCACTATATTTTGTAAACTAACACAATATTGCGGTTATTATTTCCTGAAACCTTGAGCCCTTAATAGTTAACCGTTAAAGTTAATGTATGAACGCTATTATTGAAAAAAGCATCAACAAAAAGCCTATCAGTTTTGAGCTATCAAAAAAAACCTGTGTAAGACAAAAGTCTTTAACGCATGGCTTAACGTGGGCACATTATCGTAATAAGGATGAGCACTTATCCTATGAAAATAAGAACCAACATACATTAAGTATGTACTTAACTGGTGGCTATAATACCTTTAGAACCGATATTAAAGCGAACAAAGGTGCGCCAGGTAAGTTTTGTTTAATGCCTAAAGGTGCTGATAGCCAATGGCAGGTGGGTGATACCCAAGAATTTATGCATCTATATTTTGATGATACTTATATTAAGAAACTGGCATTAAGCGTATTTGATATTGATCCGCGAAGCGTGCAATTACCTGAACTTACTTTTACACAAGACTTAGGCTTAGAAGCTTTATTTCGCCACAATATGGCAACTGCTAATTGGCATACAAATGATATGCACTTGGCTATGGAACAAGTCACAGACACCATCTTAATTTCCATGTTACAAAATATGGGAAATACAAAATTAAAAACACCATTAAAAGGCGGGTTATCTCCTAGAGTATACATTCTTGTATGTGATTACATTCATGCCAATTATCAAAGGCAAATCTACTTATCTGAATTAGCTAAATTAGCGCAATTAAGTGAATATCATTTTTGTAGAATGTTTAAAGAAAGTTTAGCGCAAACACCACAAGAATATTTAGTGAAGGTGAGAATCGAGCATGTTAAAAATGCACTATTACACTCAACACAAAACTTAGCTGACATAGCATTAAAAGTTGGCTTTTCAAATCAAAGTCATATGGGCCGATACTTTAAAAAGCTTATAGGCATTTCCCCTAGAGAGTTTAGAAAGCTAGCTTAACCAACTGATATTTAAAACTAAAATTGTTTACAAAAATATAAAGTTTCACGCCTTAAGATAGTATTAATTTTAATTCTCATCTGACACCATTAGTTGATCGACCCTGAAATAGGGCCTTAATTGAAAACATAATGTAAGGAAGCATTAAATTAAATGAATCATTTTATAAAGCTAACTTATTACTTTTACCAATTATTATTACAGACTGCGGTGATAACCCTTCTACCAAATATCCAGAGCAAACAATATTCCAACATATATACCCAAACCACTTCAAAATGCAGGGTTCAGTTGGAATTAGAAATGCTTTAGGCAAGGCATTGATTGAAGAACATGGTTATTCCCTTTTCAAAATCAATAACGCTGCATAAAGCATTTATAAACCAACCTTACAGGGACTTCTGAGCAAATCATGCTCGTTGTTCCATCTTTTTTTAAGGGAGTAACCATTAATGCAAAGATGCGCCTAGATCATGAATTGCTCAGCAGTCCTGAACCTCACATCTTGAAGTGGCTTGGGTATATATATCATAGCAACACAAGATAGTGTAAAGCTAAAAGTGAATATTATTCTAATGATGTGATTTATTTTTCCTCTGTGAATGAAAAGCAGTTTTTAACAATAAATAGCGATAATAAATTTTAATTAAATGTACAAAGGTCAACTTTAGTAAGTGGTGATCAATTTATAGTTATATTTGAGCGTTCAAACGGTAATATTTTAGAATCAATAGCTTCATTACCCGATTTTATTCAATTTATCTCTCCACTTGAAACACAATAAATTGACTATAGCTCTGAAGATTTGATCATTGAATGAGACTTAGCTTTTACCAAAGAAAATGCATTATACCTACAGGGAGAATGTTTAGTAGAAACTTATCTATCCGATTTTAAGGATATATCAGGCTCTAGCTTTGACATTGCACCAGGCCAAACAAGTTTAATAATTGATTCAAATAGCTTACAAATAAAAGCTTGGTATGAACAGGATACTTGTGCAATAACTGCGCACTTTTATAATAAAAATTCAGGCTTAACTGATAAAGACTTTGCTGGCGGTACTTATAAAATTAGCAGCCATTCAACTCGTACATTCATATTAAATAATTTAAAGGCAGGTAATTAATCATATTACCTTTATTATTTACTTCACTTTAAGCTTAGTCTAAGAGGAAAAAGCAAATTGGTATGCTGGTATTACTGCAGGTTTTAACCACTCAGATGGCGATAATATAGGTGATCCAGATACAAAATATGGTATAAGGTGGATATCTTTTAAATCAGTGGCTAGCCGTTGAATCAGAGTTAGTTTTACATGGAAATGAATCAAATTGATTCTATGATTCAGTTGAATTCTCTAATGAGTGCGAGACTTTAAAACAAGAATATAATTATGGTTTTATTGGACTGCGGGTCACTAAACCTGTTGGTAATGTATTTGCGTTTACTGCTCGTTTAAGTGGGGCTTTGGCCAATTATGACTCTAATTTAACCGGTAGCGAAAGTAAGTTTAATGTGAGTGGTTCACTAGGTATATTATGGAATATTGGCCAAACTAGCCAACTCACTTTAGAGCTACAGCAAGTAGATTATGCACTTGTTAATAAAGCCCATGAAAATATCATTAGCTCTAACCTTGCTTTCACTATGAAATTCTAATCAACTATTGTTATTAACTTGTCTAAGTCATATTGTTTATATTGAGAAGTCTCTTTTATTAAAGAGACTTTTTTATTTTTATACGCCTCTATACCCAAGCCACTTCAAGATGTGAGGTTCAGGACTGCTGAGCAATTCATGATCTAGGCGCATCTTTGCATTAATGGTTACTCCCTTAAAAAAAGATGGAACAACGAGCATGATTTGCTCAGAAGTCCCTGTAAGGTTGGTTTATAAATGCTTTATGCAGCGTTATTGATTTTGAAAAGGGAATACCATGTTCTTCAATCAATGCCTTGCCTAAAGCATTTCTAATTCCAACTGAATCCTGCATCTTGAAGTGGTTTGGGTATATATAATATTGCGTAGGCCAATTATGTGGCTGTATATTCTTATTTTTAACCCCTCAGATCTGTCACATCAAAAGTCGCTGTATGAGGTAAATTAACATTACTCCCCAGCACACTATCCCGGATATCAATATAACTATCACTAAAATCTGCACAAATACCAAATTTATTTATACCGTAATCCCAAAGTACACCAGTATAAACAGATACGGGATCTAAATAAGTTGTTTGAATTTGAATAGCTGAATTTTTCTCTTTCACTGCTTCACATAAACCTAACGCCACAAAAGCATCACAGCTATGACCTATAGCATGTATCGATGTAATTTTGCTTTATTCAATCAGCTTTAATCCTATTTGATAGCCAATTTTTTTGCTGAAACAGAGCAGATTAATATATTGTCAGAAAACTCAGACCAATCTAGACTAATATTTTGTTGAGCTACATCTGTATTATTTTTCTTAATTAACATTTGTAATACATCACTCCAACTATCAGAGTTATCTTTTACACCATGTGCTGAAATAGAGATAAACTCAGCTTGTGAATTTAAAGGAATATTGATGACCGATGATAAATCTCTGGGCCAAAAAGCATAAGCGATAAAGCCAAGAGAGCCCAATATAAATGGAATGCCAGGAATAATCACTAATAGCCAAACAGCCCATCGGACTAACTGTTTTTTTGAAATTTAATTTATATTTAAAGGCTTAATTTATATTCTAAAAGATATTATAATTAAAATATAAGATAACAAATTACATATTGGGCAGCTACCTAACAGCCTAATATTTCACGTCTTGTTGCACTAAGAATTTCTCGGTATTTTTACCTTGTATTAAGGCCAGCGTTGCTAGAATCTCCGCTGAAAACATTGTGGTGTAACATCAATAGGCCAGCCTGTTTTAACACCTTAAATATAGCTATAACGCTTATCATCTTTTAATAAAAACGTTTTGCAGATCCACTTGTTGCGAGTGCTCCTTGTGATAGGGAAATCAACATAATTTGATTGTTATTAAGATTAGGTTTTTATCCTACTTTAAATAATGAAAGGTTTAATGGCACAGAATCACCTAACCAATAAGCAAAATCCGTATGATCTTTCATATCATCACCGGTTTGTGCATGCACAAGTACACTAAGATTATTACGATTCTTATCAAGCCATGGGATAAACTCATTAAAATCTTTATCAGTAAAACTTATTTGGCAACTATGTTTTGGATGAGGCCCCACTGGTTTTAAATGAACTCTACCGACCTTTAAATCAAAATTCTTACCAGCTCTAGCACATAAGTCACTCGCAAACTTCAATGTATCAGTATCGAAATATACATGTGCGTGATAAAAATGATGACTGTTTACCGGATTTTTAAAATCAATCATTTATATTTCCCTTATTTATTTAGATTGTAATTATAATTGTGCTGTAGAAAACATAATTACCTCTTTAAGTTCTGAAAAACTTGCCCCATTTCGCGCCATCACAGCCAAACCAAATTGCAACGATATAACAAAACAAGCCATAACTGATGGTGAGCGTCCACTATTAACACTGCTTTTCATAGCTTCATTGCTAAAAGCCTCTATCAAAAATGATTTTGTGGCTGCGTTTATTTTCAATATGGCCTGTACGGCGTCTTTTGGAATACAAGTACCACCAATCTCACTTGTACTAATACAAACGAAACACCCACTAGGCAATTTAGGATCTGTCACCATTTCAGCAATAGATATTAAGTAATCTTGCACTCTATCAGTCAAAAGTTTATCTGCTGAAAAAAGGTACTTTCCATGAATCACACCATGTTTTTCCACATACTTTTCTAACGCACTTTTATACAGGTTTTCTTTATTACCAAATGCCGAATATAAGCTAGGTTTATTAATCCCCATAGCAGTAGTCAAATCCGATAAAGAAGTACCTGGATAACCATTTCTCCAAAAGACTTCCATTGCTTGCTCTAGAGCTATGTCTTTATCAAAAGAGCGGTGACGACCAGCTTTCATTTTTTTCTCTTTAAGTTTATTAAATATCTGCTTGTAATTATGTACCGATAAGTATAGATCTGTCAATAATCTACCGATTGGCACAGAATTAATTCACCTTCAAAATAAGACAAATAGGAATAAGAACATGTAAAATATATCAGGTGAAACAGCGGTATAGGCTATGCAACTGCGAAGAAATTTAAAGCACTAGGGGCTAATGTCATAATTACAGGAAAATCTGAAAAAAGAGTACAAGTTGCCGCAAATGAGTTAGGTGCTAAAGGAATTGTTGCTGATGTAATGAATTTATCGGCATTAGGTGATCTTGTAGGTCAAGTTAAGAATGAATTTGGTCAACTTGATATTTTATTTGTTAATGCGGGGGTATTTATGCCCGGACCAGTTGGCCAAATTACCGAGAAAGTATTCGATACTCAAATGGCCATCAATTTTAAAGGTGCTGTATTTACTATTGAAAAATTTCTATCCATATTAAGTAATGGTGCATCTATCATTAATTTATCTTCTATCAATGCTTATACTGACATGCCTAATACAGCTATATACGCTGCTTCAAAAGCAGCTTTAAATGCATACACTAGAACAGCCGCTACTGAGTTAACGCCTAGAGAAATTAGAATCAATTCAGTAAACCCAGGAGCAATTTCAACCCCTATTTTTGGTAAAATAGGCATGCAAGAAGAACAGATAAACGACTTTGCCAACGCTATACAAAATAGAATTCCTCTAAAACGCTTTGGGCAATCTGAAGATATAGCAAACCTTGTGACTTTTTTAGCATCTGATGATGCTTCATTTATCACAGGTAGTGAATACAATATTGATGGTGGTATGAATATAAACCTTCTTTTATCTTAAAACTTAACCTTATAAACCTGACTGCATAATAAATGCAGTCAAAAAATCGACTGAATAAAGAGAAGGTCATATGACTAAGCACATATTAAGAGTTGATAGCAGTATGCGAAAGTATGGCTCCTACAGTCGTAAGTTCGTTGATACTTTAGTTATGCAACTCAATAAAAAAGAACAGCACATAATAAAATCACGAGATCTCTGTGAAGGGATACCATTTATTGATGAACAGTGGATCGCTGCAAATGTCACCCCAATTAATGAACACACACCTGAAAAAAGTAAAGCATTATTGCAATCCGACTCTCTAATTAAAGAGTTACAATAATCTGATATTATCGTTATTGGGCTAGCTATTTATAACTTTTCAGTACCTGCAGCATTTAAAGCTTGGATTGACCAAGTGGTAAGATCCAACACAACTTTTCGTTATACTAAAAGTGGAGCTGAGGGTTTACTTAAAAATAAGAAAGCATATGTGATCATTACCTCTGGCGTTACTAAAAAGGATAGTGATATTGATTTTTTCTCTGAATATATACGCCATATTTTAGGCTTTATTGGTATTAAAGATCTCACTTTTATTGATAGTAGTGGAATTGGACATAACGAAACTAAGGTTTTATCCCTAGCCAATAAGGCTATTATGGCAATTTTGAATAGAACAAACCAAATAAAAAGCAACGAGTATAAGGGTTACTTGTTGCTTTGAGGGGAATTAATTCATATGTTTAACTGAGCAATTAAAATTAGTGGCTAAAAATATGCTCATTTAACTCAGCTAAAGCATCTAACCATTTACTAACAGTTTTTTCGTCATGGGGTGCAGGTGATACTCCTTTGACCAAGTCACCAGCAATTAAAGACTCAATCGCTATCGCAACAGTTAAAGAGACTAAACGCGCCATCGCTGAACCATTTTCATTGCCGGCTTCATCTACACCATAGCTACCATTAAATACTGTTTTATTTCCTTGAGGATCTTTAACTTCAAGCTCAACAGATAATACAACACGGTCTGATTCGCCTTCATCATATTGGTGATTAGTCCAAAGCCCATCACTGATAGCTTGCAAACGTTTCATGCCTGCATCGCCAGTTAAAGTATCAACTTCAGTGAACAAGCTATTCCATGCTTGTGCCCAGCCATTTAAACGTAAAGTTCCGCGAACAAACTCTTGCACATTCCAATCATTATCAAAACCATATTGCGTTTGAAATGGGATTGAGTCACGGTTTGGATAAGCCTGAAAAGTCTCTTTCGAACCATCAGCTAAAGTCACATCAAAATCTGATAATGCTAACCAAGGTTTTTCTATTTGTTTTACTTGGCCTTCACCTATCCATTGTGCTGGAGATTTAAGCGCTTTTAATACACCTAATGGTGACCAAGAGAATTTATATTTAAAGTCATTAGCTACTTTAGGAAAACCACCACAATATGAACGGAAGTAATGCTGGTTATTTTTATCAAAGTACTGTGATGCCTCATATTTAGCGACTAAAGTATGTGCGAATAAATGGTCTAAACCAGGATCTAAACCCACTTCATTTACAAAGCTTAATCCTGCTGACTTTGCTTTTTCATCTAACGCCTGCATTTCGGGTGATATATAACTACTTGAAACAAAATGTACTTTATTACCTAAACAAATCTCAGCCACTTGTACGTGCATAGTTGCGGGTAACATAGATATAACAACATCGCCCGCTTCTATTTCTTGCTCCAATGATGACCATTCTAGTTGTTTAACTGGAATATCAATCTTTAAGCTTGTTACTGCTTGCTGCGCTTTTTCTAAAGTACGATTCCATAACACTAATTTTTGTCCAGATAATGCAACTTTACGTATACCTGGTAGTGATGATAACCCTGCGCCTAACCAATGAACTGTGCTCATGTTATTCTCTTATATTTGATTAATTTTTTGATTAAATACGTGATTAGCTCTTTGCCAAACACCTTGTTCTAAATTATCTAGCTGTAACAAATGTGGTAGTAATTGCTGACAAAAATCTTCGCTACTTTCCACAGGAAGTAATGAAGGGAGGTGATCAATTGCAATTAAATCTAATGGGTTGTCGCCTTCAACTAAACGTAATGTAGGATCAGAAAATGTTGTGCATTTATCATAAATAGGCAGCGGATTATAATCGCCATAAGGATCACAACTTACATCACAAATAATTGATAACCTACGATCTGCTTGATGAAGCATTTCAGTTGTTAAAAATGGTGGCAATGCGGATTGAATATATACACAGTTAACCACAACATCACATTCTAAAAGTTGTGGAAAAGGCCCGCCAACTTTAGTTTCTTCAATGTCCCATTCTATTACTTGAGCGCCAACACTTTTAGCCATTTCAACAGCACCGCGACCGCTTCGGCCTTTTGCACCTATCACCAAAACTTTAGCTGATTTATCACTAAGCGCTAATAAAGATTTAATTTCATTCACTAATGCATCTTGATTTGGTGATGAAGCTAACTTTGGTAAAACCGGAATCAATTGCTGTGAGCGTCTTGCAAATGCCTTTAAGGCAACAGCTGCGCCAGCAAAACCAGCCCAATAACCAAATGCTGCTATTCGACGATTATTTTCATCAACCAAGTACTCAAGATCAAATAACTGACCTTGCCCTTGAGTAAAACGTTGTAATACTTCTTTCCAACCTTGCTGGTTTTTATATACGTGAGCAAAGTGAATATGTTTATGGTCTAATGGCCATTTTTCTTTCGTTAGTTCTTTTAAACCAAGGATAATAGTATCAAGTGGCGCTTCACGCCAACTATGTGCAGTCTGTATATCACACCCTATATCACGGTATAACTCACTTGAAATTGCACTTTGCTCAGACTCTTCAACTGTTATTTTAAAGCCCGCATCTAAAAGCTGTTTCGCTACATTTGGGGTAAGCGCGATGCGCTCTTCTAGTGGTTTTGTTTCAGCACGCAACCAAATATGTACTTTACTCATATGTAATGACCTCAGACGACTGCTTTTCAATATTTTTGATTGAATAAGTAAAATGAACTTGAATTATTAGTGCTATTTATAGTACAAATAGAATACATTATCAACGATATAAATTATACGATATAGTGAATTCTAAAATTTAATCGTCAAAATAGAGGGTATTTTGTGGAGAATTTAGCGTTATTTGATGCCAATTGTTCTGAGTCAACAATTCAGAATTTAGTAGCTAAGTATTACAATTTATTAGTAAAAGTTAAAAAGTTACCTGGGTATATAGATCTAAATTATCGATTAACTGCACAAAATGGCAAAAAATATATTTTAAAAATAGCCAATAGCGCAGAACTTTTCACTGAACTCGATATGCAAAATAAAGTGATGCAATTTATCGAGCAAAACCCCATTGAGCAGTATCAATTCCCTCAAGTGATTACTGATATTAAAAATCAAGATATTACTATTTTAATTGATACTAAAAATCAGCCTAGATATATGCGATTACTCAGTTTTGTTGAAGGTATTTTTTATTCAGAACATAAAAATATTAACTCTCTTCACCATCAACAACTCGGTAGCATGCTAGGGAAATTCAATAATCAGTTAGCTAATTTTGATCATGAAGCCAGTGAGCGTTATTTAGATTGGGATTTAAAAAATGCACAGCAGGTAATTGAAAGTAAAATACATGGGCTAAGTTGTGAGATACAAAAACAACAAGTTAAACGCATTCTATCTACTTTTATCCATCAATTTTCGCCTTTTACTGAAAAATTACCACTAGCTGTGATCCATAACGATATTAACGATTACAACTTATTATTATCAAATAATGATGATAATGCACATATACAGGGTGTGATTGACTTTGGCGATATGGTCAAAAGTTATCAAATAAATGAATTAGCCATTGCATGTGCTTATGCACTTTTAGATACAAAAAAACCATTATCGGTCATCAAAACTGTCACCTTAGCTTATCATCAACAAAGAGCACTTAACCCAAGCGAAGCTTGGGTTTTATTTCCACTGATTTGTGCACGTTTAGCCACCAGCGTATGTAATTCGGCTCAAGCAATTAAAGCTGAACCTGACAATGAATACTTACTTATTTCAGCTAAACCAGCATGGCGAGCAATAGAAAAGTTATTAAAATTGGATGCTAAAACCATAGGTTTTGAACTACAAAGGTTATGTCTGTTTGAATCTAAAAATAATCAACAACATCAAGAAATCTTAAAAAAAAGACACGATAGCCTATTTAAAACACTCAGTATTTCTTATAAAGATCCACTTATCATTGGGTGTGGACAAGGGCAATACTTATTAGATGAAAATAATGTCGCCTATTTAGATATGGTTAATAACGTTTGCCATGTTGGTCATTGCCACCCAAAAGTCGTTGAAGCAGGTCAAAAACAAATGGCAATGCTTAATACCAATACCCGCTATTTAAATAAAAACATTATTGAATATAGCGAAGCACTATTAAATAAAATGCCAGATGAACTATCTGTTGTAATGTTTGTAAATTCAGGCAGTGAAGCCAATGAATTAGCCATGCGTTTAATGCAATGTTACAACAAATCAAATGAACTCATTGTTGTTGATGGCGCATATCATGGTAATACCAACAAAGCGATCGAGATCAGCCCTTATAAATTTAATGGACCAGGCGGTGATGGCCCTGCAGACAACATTCATATTGTGCCTACGCCAGACCCTTATCGTGGTAAGTTTAAAGGTATGAGCGAAAAAACAGGCCAAGCTTATGCTGAGTCGGTTAGTGAAATCATTAGTCAGCTCACACTTCAAGGTAAACAAATTGGCGGATTTATTTGTGAATCTTTACAAGGTGTTGGTGGAAATTTAATTATGCCTGATGGCTATTTAAAATCTGTATATCGTTCAATTCGCGCTGCTGGTGGATTATGTATAGCAGATGAGGTTCAAGTTGGATTTGGTAGAGTAGGTACACATTGGTGGGCCTTTGAAACGCAAAATGTGGTACCAGATATTGTTACCCTAGGTAAGCCAATTGGCAATGGTCATCCATTAGCAGCAGTAGTCACTACCAAAAAAGTAGCTGATGCTTTTGTGACTGGTATGGAGTATTTCAATACATTTGGCGGAAACCCAGTGTCATGTGCTATAGGCAAAGCGGTGATCTGTACCATAGATGAAGAAAAGCTAAGAAAAAATGCGCTCATGACTGGTAACTATATGATGACACAACTTCGACAATTGCAAAATCAATTTCCTATCATAGGCGATGTGCGAGGTTTAGGTTTATTTATAGGTGCGGAGTTAATACGAGATAAAAATCTAACACCAGCAACAGAAGAAGCAAAAAAATTAATTGAGCAACTCAAAGCTCGTAACATTTTACTCAGCTTAGATGGCCCATTTAACAACGTATTAAAAATCAAACCACCTATCGTTTTTAATCAAAGCAATGTTGATTATTTCATAGCTCAACTAAAGGATTGTTTAGCATATTTGTAACACTACTTCCCAAACCACCGCTAAATTAAAAGCTAGTTTGGGAATAAAAATCCGCATATATAAGTACGGATTTCAAAGATAGTATTTACCAATAAAAACATAATAAGGAAATACCTATGCCTCAAACTAAAGTTCCTAGCTTGCTGGATTCTCTCACCCCTATCGTTGCACTTTTACTGATGCTTGCAACTTCTGTTTATTTATTTTCATCTGATAGCTCTTCTGGTGCCAATCAAATTGCATTGATTATGTCTGCTTGTATCGCTGTATTAGTCGCCGTAAAAAATGGCTATAAATGGAAACAGCTAGAAGCAGGTATCGTAAAAAGCGTCGCTTCAGTTACTGGTGCTTTACTTATTTTATTTGCCGTGGGTGCGCTTATTGGTACTTGGATATTAGCAGGTACAGTACCAACAATGATTTATTACGGTATTCAACTATTAAGCCCTGATTATTTTTATGCTGCAAGTTGCTTAATTTGTGCCGTAATAGCGATTTGTATTGGCAGCTCTTGGACAGTTTCGGGCACCTTAGGTATCGCCTTGATTGGTATCGCTGCGGCATTAGGGTTAAACATAGAAATCACTGCTGGTGCAATTATTAGCGGCGCATATTTTGGTGATAAAATGTCACCATTATCAGATACAACAAATTTAGCTCCTGCTGTAGTGGGTACAGATATATTTAAACACATTAAACATATGAGTTGGACAACTGTACCCAGTATATTAATCGCTTTAACGGGTTTTTTAATACTAGGATTCAATAGCAATGTTGCAAATTCTAATACGCAGTTAAATGGTATATTAATGGTATTAGATTCTGATTTTGATATCGGCTTACACCTATTATTGCCTTTAGTTGTTGTTTTGTTTTTAGCTTATAAAAAAAAACCTGCATTTCCCACTGTCATTCTAGGCTCTTTAGCAGGTGCTTTGTGTGCACTGGTTTTTCAATTTGAAGGCATCGTAAAGTTTGCTAACGATGATAATTTATTACCTCTTATTGCTGCATTAAAAAGTATTTGGATCACAATGTTTTCAGGATATAAAGCTAATACCAGTGATACCGTAGTCAATGCACTATTAAGCCGAGGTGGTATGAGTAGCATGCTCAATACCATTTGGCTTATTTTATGCGCGATGGCTTTTGGCGGAGTGATGGAAGTCAGCGGTATGCTAAAACGCATCGTGCAATCGCTATTAACATTAGTAAAAGGCAGTGCTAGTTTAATTATTACAACATTAATCACCTGTATCGGTGCAAATATTATTACTGCAGATCAGTACATCGCCATAGTATTACCCGGTCGTATGCTTAAGGTTGAATATGCAAAACATGGACTAGATCCCGTGAACTTAAGCCGTACCATAGAAGATTCAGCAACAATAACAAGCCCATTAGTACCTTGGAATACATGTGGTGCATATATGGCTGTTACTTTAGGCGTAGCAACTGTCGCTTATTTACCATATGCCTTTTTTAATCTGATTTGTCCTATTTTAAGTGCTATTTACGCGTATTTTAATATAAAAATAGAACGACTTGAGGAAGATTTAGTCGCAGCTTAAAGAGAGCAGCTCTAAACAACCCCAAAAAAGTTCAGGACATGACAAGCCCTATAAAAATAATTCCTATAAAAATAATTCCTATAAAAGGTAATTATTTTTATTATTTTGGCAATAAAGTGTTGACTCTGACCACAATACAATTGATAATCATTATCATTAATTGCAAAATCCTGGCTCTTGTAATCAATGCACTCTGTACAACTACTACTTGCTACATAAAATTATATCGGTGACGGTCGATAAATTGCTCCAAAAGCCCTAACGGGCTTTTTTATTGCCTAAAATAAAATTATTAAAGTTAATGCGCATCATTTTTTTCATAACAAAATAAAGTACAATATCTAAAAAATCACACAGGTTAAGCAATGAAAACACATTCAACTAAAGGAGAATTAAAAATAATACCTTTAGTATTAATCGCTATTGCTTTAGTGATAGCAGGCCATTTTTTAATGAAGCCTATTTTTTATAATACGCTTTGGGTTGAATATTCATTAGCGCTCTTACCTTTTCTTTTAATTTTATTAGTCGTCTGGGCCTTTAAAATCGCAATTAAAAATGAAAACAACAATGATGATCGGATTAACTAGTCATCTCTATGTCAGCAGAAGTAGGATAATAAAACAGTCGATAAAGCTTTTTTCATGTTAATTTAATCCACTTTAAGAACAATTAAAATGCACAGTGATATCTGGTATTCTCGGGCACAAGGGATATGCTTTGGTGGAGTATAGGAAGAATAAACGCCATTTCTCCTGAAACCTAAAGTATGCTATCAGTCTTTTGTTTTCATATTCTGCCGTTATTCCTCTTTTATGACTATGAGCTATCCCAATTTAGGGTGTTTGTGCGACTCATTCGACTGGCTTCTGGCAGTTTAAGGTAAAAAGACAAAAGTTCCCATGCTGTTATACAAACCAGCTGTTTTGATTTATTCACTTTTGATCATTCAAATAAGTTGAACTGAGGCGGTGCGCGACTTTCTGGCAAGTCTTTACTATCAGTTTTTGCTGGCATTATTGTCCAAATGGCTGAGTATTTTTTTCAATCACCACCGGATCGTCTATACACGCAATGACCTTAACCACGCCGCCACATTGATCACACATTTCAATATCTATCCCAAAAACACGCTTTAATCTTTGCGCCCAGGTCATTGAGTTACGCTTATTTTTATCGATTTTCTCTTCGACATTATTGTCCAGCATCGACTGCGGCACTGATTTGCTTTGTTTATTATTAGGTGTCACCTCCGCTCTTTGCTTACTGTTTGGTGCAAAAACACCATGAAACCTTGTTAGGTTCACCCTTGGTTTTGGTACCAAGGCCACTAAACGGGCGATAAAATCCAATGGCTCAAAGAGCACGCGAGTGAACCGTCAGGGTCAGGTCTTGCATTATGCAATGTTCGGGAAGGTTAACTATAGCTAGTTAACTTTTTTTACTTTTGGGCTTATTTATGAGCCGACCATTTACGACTTCAGTTTACAGGTGCTTTGTATCATGCCACATCGCGTGGGAATGAACGTAATCCCATTTATCGGGATGATGACGATTTTGCATTGTTTATGACGGTGTTAACATCGGTTTGCGAGCGATTTAATTGGGTTATTCATTCGTATTGTTTAATGACCAACCATTATCATTTATTAGTTGAAACACCAGATGCGAATCTTGCCAAAGGGATGCGGCAGCTTAATGGTGTTTATACTCAGCAGTTTAATCGCAAACACCAACGTGTTGGTCATTTATTTCAAGGCCGTTATAAAAGTATCTTGGTTGATAAAGACAGCTATTTGTTAGAGTTATGCCGTTATATTGTGCTTAATCCGGTGTGCGCAAAAGGCATGGTTGATTCGCCTGTAAAGTGGCCTTGGAGCAGTTATCAGGAAGCCATTGGTGTAAGAGCTTCACCCGAATGGTTGGCAACCGATGCGCTACTTTTATTATTTGCAAAGTCTAGAAAGGTTGCCATAAAGCGTTATATCGAATTTGTTGCGCAAGGATTAGACGTTGATATTTGGCAGAATTTAAAGAATCAGGTGTTTTTAGGTGGCAGCGAGTTTGTGCAACACCATCTAAAAACAGCTGATGAAGATGCTGACTTAATACTCAGCGAAGTGCCTAAAAAGCAAAAGCGCGCGAACACTTTACCACTCAGCCACTTTAAACAAACCTATCAAAAAGACCCAAAACAGTGCATGGCAAAAACTTACTTAGTGGGGCAGCACTCAATGAATAAAATAGCGCAAGAGTTTGGTGTACATTATTCAACTGTGAGTCGAGCTGTTGCACAATGCAAGACCTGACCCCGTTGGTGTTGGTGGTCGTTCGCCTTTTAGTGATTTTATATCCTGTTAAAAAACCTACAGTGGTTGATAATATTTACAAAGACATATTTTAAAATTAAGATTCTGGTCAACATGTCGATATATTGGGTATAACTATAATTGATATGAACAAAAAGATATAAAGGGATTTTTATGAATATTATCGGTAAAAACAACTTTCTAAATAATATGTCTCCTACAGTTAGGACTCAAGACACATCTATAAAACAAGAGTTTGATAAAAATCAAAACACTTCTAACATCAAGAGTAGCTCTCTAGGAACTTATCGTATAGATAGATTACTGGATAAAGTAACATTACATAGTCTTAAGACAGCAAGCGTTAAAAATTTATTTGTGGATGATATAGGAAATAATAATATTAGTAAGACAAACAGCACTCCAACAGGTGCATTAATGTCCATAATGAATAACCCAACGAGTGCCACTAGTAAAAGCAATAATATAATTCAAAATATATTTTCTGAAATCGGTAATTTGAATACCAATCAAAAGCGTTTATTTCTTTCAAATGCACAAAATACTAAAAATGAATTATTTCAACAAGTTTCAGATAATATAGATAAAAAAAAACCGAATAATAAATACATTTCAAATATACCAGACCTACAATTAAGTTTTTCTATTACCACTCAAGATGGAGATAAAATTTCCGTAGACATTAATAAAAATATGTATAAGTCACCTGAAGATGACAAAAACCTATTTGCATTTACCTATCAAGTTGAAGGGGAACTATCTATCAAAGAGCAAAAAGCATTAGATAATTTATATAAAGATATTGGTAAAGTGAGCGATAACTTGTTTACTTCAGTTGAAAATAGAAATATCTCGCAAACAATAAACCTGAAGGAATCTTTTGATAGCTCTATCCTCAGTGGCTTTAATATAAACTTCAGTGGCAAAAATGAAGAGCACAATCCATCTTCGTATAATAAACGTGATGAATTTACTTACAGTTATAAGATAAACCAAGAAACAAATATGCAAACATTGGAAGTTGGAATTGAATTTAAAAAGCAAAATTTGCATTTTGATTTAAATACTTCTCTTACTGGAAGCTATGATGAAGGGCGCCTCAATGCATATATTGACGAAGTAAAGCGAGATACTATTGAGTTTAAAAAAGAGACTATAAAAGACTCCGGAGATTTTATCCAAGAAAACTTAAATATCAATGATAAATTTATGTATGACAGTTTCAAGTCAATGTTTCAAACACAAACCCAGACTAATACTGAACTTGTAAAAGACGCAGACACCTTAAATGCTTTTTATAACAACAGTGTTAATACAGGCTATCACGGTTTACAAAGTAAAAGCGCGGATAGGAAGCAGAAAATATCAACGTTAGCGGATTTTAATTTTAACATTATTGCAAACCATACCAGCCAATTTTTCTTGGAGCAAAAAACTCAAATAACAGAAACTGACAATGGGAAAAACCTAAGCCAAAGCCGCTCATTTGAAGCAATTACTGGTGGACCAATTAGTGATGTTATAGGATTGTTTTATGCAACAAAAGAGTCGAGACATGAGCTATCAGTCAATATTAATAAACAAGGTGCAGTTACCAACCTTGAGCAAACTTCACTAAAAGAGAATGATAGTGTTTATTTGAGTTTTAAAAACACACCAAATAAGGGAAGTACTTATACGACTGCAAATACAAATGAACAGACAAGTAAAGTTAGTATCACAGATAATAAATTTAGAGAAAGTTATCAAAATAGTACAGGTGAAAGGTTTTATGTTGGTCAATGGAAAGAAGATGATAAAATGGGTATTAGAAATTTATTTAGTGTGTCTGTAAATTTTGGCGCGCAATTAAAACTTGACATTATTAGACAACTTTCAACTGAAAAAGACAGTAAGTTTTCAAATTCACATCAAGATATAAGTTTTTCTGCAAAAAAATATATAAACCTTGTTGCTGCAATAAATTAATTAACCGCAGATCTACATAAGAAACTATTTATCTAGCCGAGTTATTCTAATACTCGTGATGAGTTAATTAAATATGGAATTGAAATGGACAGCCTTTCTTATGGTGGCAACAATTTTCACAAGTTAATAAACAATGGTCTATGTAACATCCTGTTGTATTTAAACCATTAGCGATAAGGTAATATCTTCTTATTTATTAACTATTTAGTTAATATGCATAATCAATAAAAGAAAGGCACTTTAGGTGCCTTTTTTATGTCTTGTGAATTAGTGTAATAACCAAAGATACACTTTGTTACAGATGATGGATCTTGTTACGTCAAATTATCAGCTAATAAATATAATGACATGGCGTTTAAAAATTAAAGGAAATAAATACCATGAACATCAATTTAAATAAATTCTCTTTCGCAGCGCTAGCATTATTAGTCACAAGCTTTACAAGTAACTTGTTAGCAGCTGATATTTCTCACACTCTGAGAAAAACACAACAAGATAATACCACTGAAAACTATTTTGAACTGGGTTTAGGGTTAGCCACAGGTGCAGGCCCTACAGTTGAAGAAGATAAAGATAATGAATGGGCAGGCGGCTATCTAATTATAAATGGAAGTTATAATTGGCGCGGATTTTTTATAGAAAAGTTTGGTGAAAGTACAGACCCATTATTATTAGGTTATAACGCTTATACAAGTGATAACTGGTCGTTTGATGTTGTTTTAGCGCCAAAGGGTCGTGGTATTCAAGGTGGTGAGGATGATAGATTTAACGGTTTAGATGATCGCGATTCAGCTACAATGTTTGGTGGCCGTTTAACCGGATATATTCATGATAATATTATACAATTTTCAGTTAAACACAATATAGGTAGTAATCATAATGGCACAACGGCATCAGCTTTAATTGGTCGGAATTGGCAAGTTAGAAATTGGAATTTTCATTCAATGGCTGGTGTACAATTTTTTGATGCTAAATTAAATGATTATTACTTAGGTATCTCTGCTGAAGAAGCTGCAAGAACAGATTTTAACGAGTATACAGCTGGTTCAAACTTCAATCTAACAGCAGAGGTTGGCGTGACTTACCCTATAACAGAAGATTGGGTATTTCGCTCTACCGCACGTTTTGCACAATTTTTAGGAGACAAAACTGATAGTCCTATTTTTGTAGATAAACAAGATAATGCGATGTCACTTTCAACTAACATTAGCTACGTTTTTTAAGAGTACTTGATTATGAAAAAGGACATTTTTATCACTCAAAGAACCTTATAACTGCTATTTAATATCTGCGATAACTTGTTTGCTAATGCCATTCACATCAAGTGCATCGGAGCCTAATGCGAGTCTAGTTGTGACACCTAAAAACTGTGTTGCTTTGCAAGAATAGTTTAATCAAATAGTTTAATCAAATAGTTTAATCAGACATCCACTCTAATTAGCATAATTTTAAAACAGAATCATTCCTACCTATTAAAGGAAAATTAGGATTCATTCAATATCTGAATTCTAAAAATGAGGCATGTTTTACTCAGTGTCTGTATCAAATATCAGCTACTTTTAATTTTTACTGTGTTTTAGGCAAGTGTTTTTCTTTGCAGGTCGCATATTATGTGTTTGGTAGAAGTAAATTGGGTTTTAAGCCAGTAATCGCTCGCAATTACTCACACTTATTCTGCGTTTTATAGCTAAGTGTTCACAATAGCCAGTGAGTGAATTCGGTCGCCCTACTGCGCCTTTGAATACTTTGCTAAATTGCGTGGTGAGTGTGAGCCAGTTTTCGGGGGTAATGTTGAGTCGCTCTAAAATAGGAAGATGATGGTGTTCTATGAGCCCGCGTTTGTCCTCACGCATGCAGCGGCCTGTGAGTTCAACCAGTTCTAAGTAGCTTGTTAGCTCGAATGGTAAGCCTTTAGGCATGTGTTTTCTAGGGCTACCTGCAAAGCGTATTAGCGCTTTGGGTTGTTTGCCCTCTTTAGCTAAGTGGATGCGCTTTTGTATACTGGTATGGTTCGATTCTTCGGGAGTTGTTGCCATTTTTGCCCGTATGGGGTTTAAATCTACGTAGGCCATGCAAGCACCAAGTGCCGCTTCATCAAGTAAGGCCTGGGATTTAAAGCGCCCCTCCCAAAAACGCCCTGTGCATTTATCTTCTCTGTTGGCTTTACGGGCAATGTCTTCATTGAGTATGCGCATAAACCAGCTAATGTCAGCTAACCGTATTCGGTATTGTTCAGTGGTTTGGTTTAAAAATAGTTGCTGGGCTTTATCAAGCTTGTCACCTTGTAGGTATTTTTGTGTCAATAAGGTGCCTTTAAACAGTTTATGCCAGCGAATTATCACCGCTTTATCACTCAAACGTTGGGCTTTTTTATCATCCACAAATAGTACCACATGGGTGTGATTGCTCATCACTGCATAAGCACACACATCAATGCAAAATACTTTGCCAAGAGCAAGTAATTTATCTTCTACCCATTGCCTGCGGTGTTCATAGCTTTTACCAGTAAAAGTGTCTTCACCGCACAAATACGCACGACGAACACAACGAGAAATACAATGGTAGTATTTGGTATCCGTTAAACTCACTTGCCTTTTACGTGCAATTGCCATGGGTGTTTGCCTATCTTTTAAGCTGATTATTAAAACATAGGCCAAAGGATTGGATTGGTCAAATTAGAGTGGGTGTCTTTTTTATTTGTTATAAGCCGCACCCACACTGGTTAGAAATGTTGGGTTACCAACGGTTCCAACAAGCAGCTTAAAAACTCTGCTATTACGAAGCTATATTATGCCCATCGATGGGTAGGTTTTCGTATGCCTAATGTTCAGTAAAACATGCCTTTTTTGAACCATGCCAACCTTACCATGTTTTTTTAAACCCAAAGCAATAAATGCAGCCGAAGTTGTTTTGCCAACTCCTTTAGCACCCATAATCGAAATCACAGGTACACCTTGCGCTAGCAGCATATCACTTTTATGAGTGGACTCACTTTTTCTACTTTAGTTTCTATCCCCATATGCTTTAACCATATTTCATATTTTCATTAGTATAGTTAAAGATGGGAAAGCTATTGGTTATCGTCTCATATCTTTAAATAATGATAGCTCCCATGGACGCATAGCTAATAATAAACCTATATGTTCACGCTTTTCTAATGGTAAAGTAGCATCATCCTGATTTAATATTGCAGCCTCTTTAGTTAATTGATTTAATTTACGTTGAATAATATCGATAGACGACTGAGAGTAAGTTCCCCTTAGATAAAAGCGAAAACTATTAGGTGCCTCAAAAGTTGATGCTATAAACTTTGAAATAACATCTTTTTCCATAAATCGTTCTAATGGACCATTCTTAATCCATCTAAAATCTTGAGCTATTAGTAATTTATAATGATTATCAGGTAATAATTGAATCATCTTTAATTTATCTAACTTAGCCATTAAACGAATGCATTGCAGGGTTTCAATTTTGTAATGTTCGACTATTTCACTGAATGTCCATGCATCACGTACACATACCGCAACTAGAAATAGCTGTGCATCAGCTACTAACTCTTGTTCTTGCTCTATTGTTAATTGTGTGAGTTGTTGGTTTTGTTTTTGTGCAATTAAAAATAAGTCCGATAGGTTCATATTTATTAAGCCGCATATTTGCTCTAAGCGTTCTAATGTAAAACTATTAGACGAAAAAATACGTTTTATATTTGCTTCACTCATATCTAACTGATTAGCGATATCTTTATAGGTTATTTGTTGCTGTCTTAACAGTTGCTTTAAGGTATTGCTGATCTGAATAATTTGACTCATAAACTTTTAAACTTAAAAAGTATCGTAATAATATACTTAAAGTAACTCTATGTTATACATTTAACAAGTAAGTTTACATTACCCTCACCCTGTTCTATTGTTCATCTTGTCAACAACAAAACACACAATAAATACAAGGTGAACAAAAATGAAAAATCTAACAACTTTAAAAACAAGCGCTCTATTAATTTTATCACTAGCAAGCTCAAATGTTATGGCTGACAACTCAGCGCAACATACCAGTAAAGCGGTGAAACATTCCGCTTTAGCTGTCACTCATGGCGTAGCTTCAACAGCAACTGTCGCCAGTGCTGTTGTTGCAGTGCCTTTAATTGTTGCAGGTAGCGCCAGTTTAGCTGCAGGAACTAGCATCGCAGCAAGTAGTGCGAATAGCGGTCCATTAGTTATCACAGAAAAAACAATTACTGTAGACCCTGCTCCGAAAATGGTAATGAAAAAAGATAATAAAAAATAAATAGGATCTCACAAATGAAATCAACTAACGCATTTATTAAAATTATCAGTGCCATATTTTTTATATTAAACCCGATAGCTAGCTGGGCAGGAAGCAATAGTAATCAACAAGCTGTTTTGGACCCTATTGAAATCAAAAATTTTGCTAAAGATGTTGAAAAATATGCAGCATCACAAGGTGCCCGCGCTTTTATTATCGCTCGTGCGGGCAGGCCCGAAAAAGACCTACCTAAAGGCATAAAATTCACTCATATAGCTATTGCGATTTATTCATCTATTACCTTAACTGATGGTGAGCAAGTGAAAGGTTATGCAATTCATAACTTATATCAAAAAGAGGGAGAGTTAAACAAAAGTAGCTTAGTTGTAGATTATCCTGTTGATTTTTTTTGGGGAGTACAATCTTTAAAAGCTGGGCTCATAATTCCGACACCTCAGTTACAACAAAGATTAATAGAAGTTATTGCAACTGGCAAAAATAAGCAAATACACAATGAAGATTATTCAGTAATTGCTAATCCATTTAATGATCAATTTCAGAACTGCACTGAACATACATTAGATGTCATTAACGCTGCCATTTATCAAACAACAGACATAGATAGATTAAAAAACAATGCAAAAGCTTACTTTAAACCACAAAGAGTAAAGATCAGTCCATTTAAGTTAATGCTCGGCAAAATGTTTATGGATGATGTAACAACAAAAGATCATTCTAAAAAAATATATACAGCTACTTTTTCAACAATTGCACAGTATTTAAAAAATAACGAATTATTAGATACTGCGGTTGTTTTTAAGCAGAACAAAATAACACCTTTAATTTAAAGTACTTTAAATAATACATTAATGAGTGAAAGGAAATTACTATGACGACACAAACATAACAGTAGGATCAACAAAACCTTACATGCTCGCTTCAATCATAGCTTTAATAATTGGCATAAGTGCATTTTTTGTAGGATTATTTAATTCACAAATGGCACTTAATGAAAAAGGTTATTATTTAATAATTTTACTCTATGGTTTGTGTTCTATGGTTTCTTTACAAAAAAATTCGCGATACAACACAAAATAAAAGTGATGATAAAAACACATTAAGAGCTTGCTTAAAGGAATATGCTCCTTAGCTTTTTTAATTACTTAGGCAAAATTCAATTTTTACTTTGCAATATGCTAATGTAATTAAACAACAATTAAGAAATCATAGAGATATGACTAATATAAGCTCAAATATTTAGGGGGATCCCCCCCCCTTTTCAACATCTACCTTTGAAGACTAAACCTGTGCCACAAAATCTCTTAATTGCGATAAAGAAACCGCGCCGATTTTAATGTCTACTACCTTGCCTTGCTTCATTAATAGTAATGTGGGAATACCACGAATACCAAAACGAGCCATTAATTTTTGAGATTTATCAGCATCCACCTTAATTACCTTTAAGTCATTTCGTTCCTGCGAAATCGTATCAACAATAGGAGCAATCATTTTACAAGGTCCACACCAAGGCGCATAAAAATCAACTAATACAGCACCTTCGAACGACTCTACTTCATTTTCAAAATCACTTGCCTGTATTTCATTCACATTCAACATATATACCCAAGCCACTTCAAGATGTGAGGTTCAGGACTACTGAGCAATTCATGATCTAGGCGCATCTTTGCATTAATGGTTACTCCCTTAAAAAAAGATGGACCGGCAATATGCTCCTGCATTGCTCTAGTACCTACATCCATGCAGGCAACAACGAGCATGATTTGCTCAGAAGTCCCTGTAAGGTTGGTTTATAAATGCTTTATGCAGCGTTATTGATTTTGAAAAGGGAATAACCATGTTCTTCAATCAATGCCTTGCCTAAAGCATTTCTAATTCCACCTGAATCCTGCATCTTGAAGTGGTTTGGGTATATGCCTCCTTTTATTGATTTAACGACAGTCTAAATAAATTAAATCCATTTGATTAGAGGTTAAACATTAAAAACATTGTTCTATATTTAGAACAATGTTTAAATTTACACTCATAAATTAATTAAAGAGATACTCAATGAAAGCTAACTTAGATGATTTATATATGTTTGTTGTTTTGGTTGAATCTGGTTCATTTACCCTAGCAGCTAAAAAATTAAACATGCCAAAATCTAAATTAAGCCGCCATTTAGTTCAATTAGAAAAAAAACTCGCAACTCAGCTTCTGATCCGAACAACAAGAAGCCAAGAATTAACGCAAAGTGGTCAATTACTTTATCAAAAAAGTAAGCCGCATATTGAAGCATTATATAAAGTTGAAGAAGAAGTAGCGTCTTTTATCAGCGAACCCAAAGGTCAGCTTAATATTTTATTACCTCTTGAATTTTTCAATCGTATTATCAGTGAATTAATAACAGATTTTGCAAAGCAATACCCAAAAATAAGCTTAACTTGCTCTCATTATTCTGGTGACACGCCTGAAATCAATCACACCACAGATCTAACATTTGTATTGCACGAACTCCCTCTACCGACATCAAATTTGATAGGAAAAAATTTATTAAGCTTTCCACAATCATTATTTGCTTCAATAGATTACGATATTACAAAATTATCAAAACCAGAACACTTAGCAAATGAATCGTGTATTTTAGCTAATCCTCTTGAGCAATGGCTTTTTCGTGATAAAGATAAATTACAAACTGTTCCTATCGATGGACGAGTTGTACTTCCTAGCCCTGAAATGCGCTTAGAAGCAATGCACAGAGGTCTAGGTATCGTTAAATTACCAGACTATACTTGCCAAGGTAGCACTACAGTCAAAAAAATAAAACTAACCATAAATCCGGTAGCGCAGCAGCTAAGTGTTTTATATCAAAGCAGAAGTATTCCATTAAAAACACGTGCTTTTTTAGATTTTTTTCAAAACAATATAGGTAGGTTGTCCTAAACTAATGATCATTTATTTGCTCATAATTTCAAAGTATTGTTAACATAGGGCAAGCAACTTCTTATAAAGTCGGTATGATGAAAATATTCTCTTTAAGAAAAAAAGCCAAAAAAGCTTTAGGTAAAAAATTTACATTAAGAGATTTTCATGATGTCGTGCTAAAAAATGGTGCGGTGCCTTTAAATATTTTAGAAACGCTTGTTGAACAATAAAAGCCCAAAACTAAAAGCGGGGGGATAAATATCCTTATAGCACTTAAGAAAAGCGCATTGCTTATATCGATTTAAGTTACTTTTTAAAGCCCTGATTGAGATAAAAACATTGTGAGCGCTTTTAGTCCTTTACCTTTATTACCTATTTTCCATGCTAAGAAACAATCGGCGATATTCCTATCACCTAAATTTATTTCTATCAATTCTCCAGTTTTTAAATATTGCTCAACTCTATAGCGAGGTAAGTAACCTATACCAATACCAGCTAGTTGCGCTGATATTTTTTGCTCTATATTTTGCACATATAATGTTTGCTGACTCTCAATCAAACCCACTGTTCGGGTCACATTTATTTTAGCTGTATCGTGAGTAACAATACGTCTTATATTTTTAAGTTCAGCTTTAAATGCAGTCGTATTTTTCGCTAAATGCGCTTTAGGATGGGTACTTGCAATTACAGGGATCATATCAATTGACTGTAAAGGCACAGCTCTAAATCCTTTTTGCAATGGTACTGGACTAGGTACACCAACAGCTAAATTAACTTCATCATGCTCTAACGCATCCCAACCACCATTTAAAACACTTTCTCTGATATCAATTTCAATTGATGGATGCACTAATAAAAACTTTGACAAAACATTAAAAAAAAGTGCTTTATCTATCACTGATTCAATTGCAATATTAATTTTTGTTTCCCAGCCCGTTGCAACTTGTTTGGCTTTATCTGCTAACTGGTTTGTTGCTTGAAGAATCTGTCTGCCATCTACTAATATCACCTTACCAGCATGAGTCAAAACAGATCTTCGTCCTTGGCGCTCAAATAAAGTGATATTTAATTGTTCTTCTAATTTTTGAACTACATAAGATAATGCTGAAGTTGCTTTATTCAATTCTTCCGCTGCTTTTGCAAAGCTTTGACGCCGATCAATCGCATCTAAAACTGTTAAAGCCTCTATTGTGATTGGGTTCTTCATAAAAATACACATTTAATTGTTCAAATTATTTGAACATTCTAATCTAAAAATCACTGTGTTTTGAATTTTTATATTCAATAAACTGGTTATATCAAATCGACAGAGCACAATAGAGGAATTAATCATGAAACTTTCAACAATGAAACAACTTATACAAAATACAATATTTTCAAAATCAGGTTTAGATACAGTGGCATTACGCTTTGGTGCTGGTGCTATCTTTTTTGCCCATGGCGCACAAAAGCTATTTGGCTGGTTTGAAGGTTATGGATTGGAAGGCACTGGTGGTTGGATGGAATCTATCGGTATTACGCCAGAAATTTTAATGGCTACAATGGTCAGTTCAGCTGAATTTTTTGGTGGTCTATTTTTAATGCTAGGCTTGTTGGTACGCCCTACCTCTATTATATTAGCTATCACTATGTTAGTTGCTATTTTTAGCGTTCATATCAATAACGGTCTATTCATGAGTAATAACGGTTATGAGTTTGCTTTATCTCTATTAATTATCAGCATCAGTTTAGCCTTTAGAGGCGCAGGCAGCTTAAGTGTAGATAAATTAGTAACTAAAAAGTTAGGAGCATAGTCATGGGATTATTACAAAATGGTCAATGGGTTGATGCTTGGTATGAAACTAAAGCAAATAAAGGCGAATTTAAGCGCCAAGTCAGTAAGTTTAGAAATTGGGTCACACATGATGGCAGCGCGGGACCAACTGGTACATCGGGTTTTAAAGCTGAAAAAGACCGCTATCATTTATATGTTTCTTTAGCGTGCCCTTGGGCACATCGCACATTAATTTTCAGAGCATTAAAACAGCTTGAAGATTATATAGATGTCACTGTAGTTGATGTACTTATGGCAAAAAATGGCTGGGAAGTGAGTGATCCTTTATACGATTTTAATTATTTATATCAGTTATATTTAAAAGCTGATGCACAATATGAAGGTCGTGTAACTGTACCTGTTTTATGGGATAAACAAACAAAAAAAATTGTCAGTAATGAATCAGCAGATATCATCAGGATGTTTAATACAGCATTTAATCAGCTTACTAATAACCAAGATGATTATTACCCTAAAGCATTGCAAAATGATATCGACCAATTAAACGAACGTATTTATTCAGATATTAACAATGGTGTATATCGTAGTGGCTTTGCTACAACGCAAAATGCTTATAAACTCGCTTATCATACGCTTTTTGATGCTTTAGATTGGATTGAAAATATATTAACAAACAACCGATACTTAACTGGCGATACGATCACCGAAGCTGATTGGAGACTATTTACAACACTCATACGTTTTGATGCTGTATATCATGGCCATTTTAAGTGTAATAAACAAAAGCTAGCTGACTACCCAACTATCAGTGGTTATATCCGTGAGCTTTATCAAATTAAAGGCATTCAAAAGACAGTAGATATGGCTCATATAAAAGATCATTACTACAAAAGCCATACCAGCATTAACCCTACAGGTGTTGTACCTATCGGTCCTGAACTTAATTTTATGCAACCCCATGGGCGTGATGAAATAAATAAAGCTGGAGTTAAGTCATGAGAAAACTCAAACAAGTCATTAATGCTTTCGCTTCTCAGGATGGTGATGGAGTTATTATTCATAGAGTCGGTGGACAGCATACTCACCAGTTTTTAAACCCATTTTTAATGTTAGATGAAATCAACTCAGACAATGCCAGTGATTACATAGGTGGATTTCCAGCACACCCTCATAGAGGTTTTGAAACTATCACTTATATGAAAGTTGGTAAAATGCGTCATAAAGATAATATGGGTAATAACGGCATCATTGAAAGTGGAGATGTACAATGGATGACAGCTGGTAAAGGTGTTATTCATTCAGAAATGCCTGAACAAGAAAATGGCTTATTGCATGGTTTTCAAATTTGGTTAAATTTACCAGCTAACGAAAAGCTAAAAGCCGCAGCTTATAGGGACTTGCGTAATAAAGATATTCCTAAATTACATTTAACATCTGGCGGTAAAGTCAGTGCAGTTTCGGGCTCTGTGCTTGTTGATGCACAACAAATTACGGGCCCTTTACCTGAACTTTCAACTCAGCCAGTATTTTTAGATATAGAACTTAATGAAAACGAAGCTATATCACTTAAATTTAACTGCCATAATCCTGCATTAGTCTTTATTTATCAAGGTGATTCAACTCAACTGAAATATCGTCAGATGGGGCTTTATTCCACTGGTGAAACCTTGTCTATACAAGCAAAAAATAATGGATTAAAGGCTATCATTTTAAGCGGTACACCTATTCACGATCCGATAGTGCAATATGGTCCATTTGTTATGAATTCTAGAGAAGAAATTAACCAAGCTATATTTGATTATCAAAACAATCAATTTGTATGATATATCAAAGCAACATGCATGCAATTTATTAAGGTGCTATCGCCTCAGTATGGAGCCATTAATAAATTGCATTCTAGAAATCGTGTAAGTTACTTTATTGAACAAGTTAAATAACTATAATAACTATGGCTTAAGAAACTCCTGAGTTTTAACAACTTGCTCTCTTTGAGAAAAGGTAAGCATTTGCTCGGCAACTGCCCCTGAGTTTCCAGATTGATAAATTTCAGATAAAACATGTTTCATACCTGCCATCGCAGCTCGCTGTAAATCTGAAGGAATTATTATCAATTGATAACCAAGTTCTTTTAAACGTTCACTGGATACTAAAGGTGTTTTACCACTGTGAAACATATTAATCAATTTTGGACCAGGTACTTGCTGCGCTATTAACTCTATCTGCTCAAGGGTTTCTGGTGCTTCAACAAAAATCATATCGGCACCCGCTGCTACATATTGTTTAGCTCTTTTTAGCGCATCTTCAAACCCAGTAACGGCAATTGCATCAGTACGTGCAATTATCAACATGCTATCAGCATATTTTTTTGCAACTGCTATTTTTTGTTGCATTTCTTTAATACTTATCAGCAACTTACCATCTAAATGACCACAGCGCTTAGGGAACTGCTGATCTTCTAAATGCAATGCAGCTACTCCTGCATTATTAAATAATTCTACTGTGCGTTTAACATTGATTTCATTACCAAAGCCCGTGTCAGCATCGGCAATAACAGGTAAGTTAGTCGCTTCAACTATTTGCCTCACTCTGTCAGCTACCTCAGTTAAGGTAAGTAAACCAATATCTGGCACACCACAGCTTCGAGCAATAGCCCCACCACTTGCATAAATTGCACTAAAACCTGCTTGCTCTGCTAAACGGGTAGATAAACCATCAAATACACCCGGTGCTGTTACTATTTCTTGCTGTTTAATTAATTCAACTAATCTATTGTTTTTCATAAAATATACCTGTTTCAAAAATTCAACATTCCAAGTAGACCCATAAAGCTAAGTTACTTGATTACTTTATTGAATAAACAGCATATACTGACAACATATGTCTTTCTTACTAAAAAAGTGCTTTTTATGTCGATTAACGGACACGACTGGCTATTATTTAAACCTAGGCTGAGTATATTCAAAAAACTGCCTTATCCTGTTTTTATGAAAGCCAAAGACTTGCCACCTAGAGGAAAAGTGATTGGTCATAAACATGATTGGGACCAATTAATCTATGCTGCCTCAGGATTATTAGCAGTCAGTTGTATTAAAGGTGACCATCTTATTCCATCCGGTCAAGCAATTTGGATCCCAGCCAATCAACTTCATAGTATTGCTACAATCAATGGTGCAAAACTTCGTAGCGTACATTTACAAAAAGGCCTAATAGATCAATTAGCTAAAGATATTACAGTATTAAAAATTGATAGTTTAACCAGAGAGTTAATTAGCAAGGCAAGCTACTTTTCATTTTCTGAAACCATCAACTCTAGTTTTACCAAACAACAAAATCGCTTGCTGAATGTGCTTGTAGATGAAATATCTCAACTCGAAGAAGTGCCTTTATGCTTACCTTTATCAAACGACTCTTTATTGTTACCAATTCTTATCTGGCAGCAAAAAAAACCTGACAGTAATAAAACACTGGAAATGTGGTCAGATGAACTAGGAGCGAGTACCAAAACAATCTCAAGACGATTTAAATCAAAGCTCGGCATTAACTTCACTAAGTGGCGAGAGCAATTAAGGTTACATAAAGCAATTCAATGGTTAAGTGAAAACAGATCTGTTACTGATGTGTCTTTAAGTTTAGGGTATGAGTCATTACCTGCATTTATTCAAATGTTTAAACGACAAACGGGCACTACCCCTGGAAAATTTATCAATACTAAATAAAAAATTTGCCAGTTTGCTTTATTTCATCTCCTCTATTCAAAAAAATATTAAAAAACTTAATTTTTTCTAATAAATAAACTTACCCATCAAGCATAACATTATGATTTAAAAGATTTATGAATAAGAAATCATGAATACCCTCAAAACCTTTTTATCGAATTAAAATACATTTACTTTATGGGGTAGCTATTTCCGATAAGTTCCCTAAATAACAGTTAAAAAATAGCAAATTATTAATCGTAAAATCTGTATAGCCGGTTATTTCCGTGACGGTTATTAATACAATTATCAACTTTGAGACTGAAATAAAAAAAATAATACCTATTCTAGCTGGATTAACCACCTTGCATGGCATGCAAATATAGTGATCACTGAATATATACCCATGATACCTAAAAATGCGCGATTTCAGCGAGAATTAAACAGGATTTAAGTAAGGCATTAATTGAAGATAATAGTTGTTCCCTTATCAAAATTAATAACGCAGCATAAACCCTATTTAAATTCGCCGAGAGGGAACTTCTGAGCAAACTCACTTCATCGTTGCCTTGAATTGGACTCGCTCAGATAGCTCTGAA
Source organism: Pseudoalteromonas sp. NBT06-2 (assembly GCF_002276045.1). Lineage (GTDB taxonomy): Bacteria > Pseudomonadota > Gammaproteobacteria > Enterobacterales > Alteromonadaceae > Pseudoalteromonas. Next base: position 38,079 of record NZ_NQMR01000023.1, read on the forward strand.
ACATGCATATTGAAGTAACATGGGTATACTTACTACCTTTCTTATAAAAACTTGTCGTATTTTTATTAATCATTTGAAACAGCATCGTTTTTAATAGATATTAAAGTTACTATGAATTTATATCTGATAACTATGTTTAAAATAATAAAAATACCTACATTACTTTTTTTAGCTGCATCCTTAGTACCAAATATACATGCTAAAACGCCACTAGATGAAAACGAAAAAAATATCGTTAAATACGTTGAATTAGCCATACCACAAGCGCTTAAAGAAATAGAACAAGCGGTTAATATCAATAGTGGCTCAATGAATATTGAAGGTGTAAAACAAGTAGGCTTATTAGCTAAACAACAACTGTTAGAAATAGGCTTTGACGTTCAATGGCTTGATGGCAGCAGATTTAATCGCGCAGGTCATATTTTAGCGACTCATAACAGTAATAACCCTAACGCGCTTAAAGTTTTAATGATCGGTCATTTAGATACCGTATTTGCCAAAAATGATGATTTTCAAAAATTTAAAATGCTTAGTGATACCCAAGCCACAGGCCCAGGTATTGCAGATATGAAAGGCGGTAATACCATAATTATTTCAGCAATGCGTATCTTAAAAAAACTGAACTTACTAGGTAACATGAGTATAAAAATCCTACTAACAGGAGATGAAGAAAGTAGCGGTCGCCCTTTATCTTTATCTAAAAAAGCCATTGTAGATGGCGCAATTTGGGCTGATATTGCATTAGGTTTTGAAAATGGTGATAACAATATCAATACCGGTATGGCTGCACGTAGAGGCTATACCGGTTGGACTTTGCATGTATCCGGCAAACCAGCGCATTCATCTCAAATATTTAATGATGAAATAGGCTACGGTGCAATTTATGAAACAGCTCGAATTTTAGAAGCTTTTAGAGCCCAACTAGAACAAGAAAAAAACTTAACTTTTAATCCAGGCATAATAATTGGTGGTACCAATATAGATTACGATAAAGCAAAATATACTGGTTCTGCATTTGGTAAAAGTAATGTGATTGCACAAACCACTAAAGTAAGAGGTGATTTAAGAGCGCTTTCAAATAAACAGCTTAAAAAAGCCAAACAAATCATGCAAAATATCGTTAAAAATAACTTAAATCATACAAGTGCAGAACTTGTTTTTGAAGCTGGCTATCCACCTATGGCACTGACACAAGGCAATTTAGATTTATTGGCGCAATATAGCCAAGTTAGTCAAGATTTAGGTTATAACGCAGTAAAACCTGCTAACCCTCGCAAAGCTGGCGCAGCAGATATTTCATTTGCAGCAGAGTATGTTGATATGTCACTAGATGGCTTAGGTTTAATGGGATCAGGCGCACATACTAAAAATGAAACGGCCGATTTAACTACATTAAATAAAAATATAGCAAAAACAGCGATATTGATTTATCGCCTATCTAATCAAAAATAACAGCTTATTTGATATAAGTTATATACAAAAAAGCCATAAACATTAAAATGTTGATGGCTTTTTTATTGAATCCTAAATTTCCTATTTAATTATTTAAAGCGTAACCGCCTTTAAGGTGGCCTACATTTTTATAACCTAAACGTGCTAATGCTTGCGCTGCAACATGAGAGCGACTACCACTACGACATACTAATACTAACTGCTCTGATTTATCTTGATGCGCGCCAATAAAGTCAACCAAGCGTGTAAGCGGTACGTTTGTACCAAATTTTTGTGCATGGCCTAATGCATATTCATGTGGTTCTCTAATATCAATTAAAGTCATGCCATTTGATTGTGACATGGCATCAGATAATGTTTGTGAATTATAGTCGGTAACAGGTTTTTTATTACAAGACTCAACAAACGCACCACACATGATTTCACTACCTACTTCATCATTGATATTAGTATCTAATGCTATTTTTTTTGTTACAAAATCAGTAACTTCAATCTCTTTATTTATCACTTTAGTTAATAAGCAATTACGATCCATTTCTGCCGCTATCGTAGTCACAAACTCATTATGGTAATCATGACTAGCACACAACAAGCTCTCATTGCCTATTATACTGTGCAATAACTGAATACTTTCAAGCATGTGTTCTGAACTACTGGTTGAGAAGTTAGTGCGACCTAAGCTGCCCATTAAAATCATATCGCCACAAAATACATATTCTGTTTTAAGTTCATTATTTTTTTCAGAGCATAAAATTAAGCTAATGCTGTCATCTGTATGACCTGGTGTTGCTACTTTAACTAAATACTTTTCACCTACTTTGATCATCGGGTAACTCTGACCATTTAAAGTTTTAGTACCACACGCGATAGGCCAACCAAGTGAATCAGTATTTTGTGTTAAGTCTAAATTATTAACCAATTGACCTCGGTCCGATACATGATCCGCATGGCCATGAGTATCTATCGCTGCTGTTAAAGTTAAGTTTTGGCAATTTAATACTGTAGATAATCTTTCAGTAATTTCAGATAAAGGATCAATCACAACTGCAGATTTAGTTGCTTTGTCTACGTATAACCAAGTACAACTACCACCTACTTTAAATTGAACTAACCCCTCAAGATCTGCCTTAGTATTAACATCATTTGCATCAAAAGTTAAACAGCTTTGACCTAATGCTTGAGCTGATTGAACAATACGCTCACATGCAGTATCAATTTGTGTTTGCGTCATCGCAGGGCCAAATGACATACGAATTGCTGACTCACTTTGCCATGCAGGTAAACCCATCGCATCTAACACAAAACTACGGGTTACTTTAGAACTACAAGCTGATCCAGAACTGACACGAATATTTGCGGCATCAAATAAATCCATCATTTCTTTTGAGCTAAAACCTGGAATGGCAAAATTTAATGTTGTTGGCACACTGTTTTTAAAACTGTGGTTAAATACGACTTCAGGGAAAGACTGTTTAAGCGCAGTTGTTAGTTGCTCTCTAAAGCTATGTAACTGTTCAACATCAGTAAATGATTCATCATTGGTTGATAACAACATATCAAAAATTACATTTAGTGCAGCTAAGCCCGGTAAGTTCTCTGTACCTGAGCGTAACCCCCCTTCTTGACCACCACCAGCAATAAATGGTGTAAAAGGTGCATTTTCACGAATATAAACAAAACCTATACCTTTAGGACCGTATAACTTATGACCACTAAAAGGTGCGTAATCAATACTGGTATTTGCTAACTCTAAAGATGTTTTACCAAGCGCTTGAACACAATCAACCATCCAATATATGCCAGCATTATTATCACGGATTACTTGCTCTAAACGTGCTAAATCTTGATAAACACCCGTTTCATTATTAACCGCCATAGTACAAATCATCAAAGCGCTTGGTACTTCATTGGCGATGAATTCTAAATCGAGGTCACCTTCATTGTTTACCGGAATCGCTTTTACTTCAGCATTAATTTCAAGAATATTATTCCAATGCTTTAACGACTCAGGAACCGCTTTATGCTCGGTCGCACCATATAAAATTGTGTATTTCTTACCAGCTTGCATTTGTGACTTAGCACTATAAAGTCCAGATAAAATACCTGTTTGAATACCTTCAGTCGCACCACTGGTAAAAATTACCGAGCCATTACCCGAGCCTAAAACCTTTTTAGCCTTATCGCGTGCATTATCCATAATCTGCTTCGCTTGCAGACCAGAAATATGGCTACTACTTGGATTACCAAACATGGTTTCCATAGTTGTAAGCGCTGCAGCTGCTGCTTTTGGCAATACAGGCGTCGTTGCATTTGCATCGAGATAAATTTGGCTTAAAGAATTTTGGGCAGTCATATACAGGCTCTTTATATTGATTCAATCAAATATAACTAAATGATATAAGTAATTACATATAGATATATTAACAAGATAACATCACGATTCAAGCATTAATTTGCACTTAAAATAAGCATCATAAAAACAAGTCATATAAAACAGGTGCATAGCGGGATTGAATTAAAATAAAATTCAATGAATTTTGAGCGAACATGAGTGTTAATCTAAAAACAGCAAATAAAATAAATATAGCATAGAGAATATAGCCAATATAACAGAGATTAAAATATCCCGATCTCAAACTTTACATACATCAAATAACCTACAATTTTTATATGCTTTTCTATATTCCTTATTATTACAAACACATCATTTTCGATCGCTTCACAGGTTTGCTAGCGGCTTCCTTCCGAACTATCTTTCGCGATTTAGTTATTGTCATTCGCTAGTAGTTAAGTTTTAATAACAATCAATTATTAAACGATTATCTTTCTACTGAGGACTTCACCTCATAAGTTATTGACCATGTCGGGCGTACACTAAGCAAAGTAATCTGACATATTATAGTGTGCCTCCATTTCGCTACACCACACTTTAAAATACAGCTGTTAACAGCGTTATAACAATAAGGTGGTATCGGTGCTAACTTTAGCTAAAAAAAATGTCCCATTTATATTTCTTGCTATTATTTGCGCTTTCTGGACTTTTTTCTATCAAAGTTCGAATGCTCTGAATGAATATGGCGGAGAAAAGCCTGAATGGCTGTTATTAATTGACGGCTTAATTGTTTTACCTGTTTTATGTTTTTTGTGCGTTAAAGATAAGAAAGAACCAGCCATTAAAGCCGTAGCATATGGTTGCCTAATTATATTGCTTGGTAGCTTTATTATCCCTGAAAGCTCAAAAGTCGCATGGCCTTACCTAGAATCATTGCGTTACTTTGCTATTGCTGCATTCATCATTTTAGAAGTTACAACTATTTTTACAGTTCTATTTGCTATCAAGGCTTCGCTAACTAAAGAAAAAGATCCTGATATAGCTATTTCACAGCCAATTGAAAATATTGTAGGTAAAGGAGTTATAAGTGCATTGCTATCTTTTGAGGCTAGAGTTTGGACATATACCCAAACCACTTCAAGATGCAGGATTCAGTTGGAATTAGAAATGCTTTAGGCAAGGCATTGATTGAAGAACATGGTTATTCCCTTTTCAAAATCAATAACGCTGCATAAAGTATTTATAAACCAACCTTACAGGGACTTCTGAGCAAATCATGCTCGTTGTTGCCTGCATGGATGTAGGTACTAGAGCAATGCAGGAGCATATTGCCGGTCCATCTTTTTTTAAGGGAGTAACCATTAA
>NZ_NQMR01000230.1 GCF_002276045.1 Pseudoalteromonas sp. NBT06-2
TATCTGAATTTAGAAAGCGCTTTGATAATATTGTTAAGGATCATGGATGGTCATATAAAGGCAGACGAGGGTGGCGAACTCAGGTTATTTATCAAAATAATAAAAATACCGCCCGTGCAGCTGGGCGTTGGCAACAACAAGAACGGCTAAAAGACAGACGACCATTCTTAATGTATTTAACTGCAGGTGATAATCGCGTTCGTGCTGAACATCATAAATGGCATAAAATAGTACTGCCAGTTGAACATGAATTTTGGTATTCGCATTATCCACCTAATGGCTGGAATTGTCGGTGTAAAGTTGTCTCGATAAATTACCGTGACATTGAGCGAATGAAGCTTAAAATCACAGATCAAGATACATTAATAGATGCTGTAACGGTTAATGAAAAAACAGGTGGTTTGGCGGGTATTGATTTAGGCTGGGATTATAATCCTGGCAAAGCATGGCTCGGTTCAGATATTTCATTAGGAAAATCATTGCTGCAAATGGATGAAATATTAAGAGCGCACGCAATACCACAATTTAATAAAGCGATATTAAAATCTGAGCCTCATTATAAAAGTACAGTAAGTCGTATTGCAGCACAGATAGCATTAGAGACATTTAAAGATGATAAAAAAATAATGATGCTTGCGCATTTAAACAATGAGACGATCAGCAAACTGGTAAATGAATCAAGACCGATCACCAGCAGCATGATCACAATAAGCACATTACAAATATCAGAAGCACTGAGTTCAGGCATTCAAATTGAAAGCATTTTTGAATTAATGAACGGCTTACATAAAATGGATAAGTTTACATATGATGGTCGGACTTTGAATTTAATTTTAAATGGTACTATGATAGCAATTGAATTATCAGCGCCATTTAATAAAGTAATAAAGATACACAAGCAGTAAATATTTAAAACGTGTTTAAACCCTTTTTAAAATATGTTTAAACAGTTTTT
>NZ_NQMR01000231.1 GCF_002276045.1 Pseudoalteromonas sp. NBT06-2
TATTTTATGTAATTTCAGCTTTACCTCACCTTAACAAAACGCAAAAATATACTGAATTATAAGTAATCCAAATTCTATTGTTGGTCTGTCTAATTTGGATAATTGGTTTATACCTCGTTAGTTAATTTAATTTTACCTCTAAGGAAGTCTCTAGTTAAATCATACCGAAACAATTTTACAAATGAGAAATTTCTATATACATTATAGAGGCTTAAATGAAGGGGAGTTGCTTTTACTAGTAGTAAATATAATGGAATACTAGTCATATTTGATTTCTACGTTAATTCGTCTGTCCCTCCTTTAGCATTAAATTATTTACTAAAAATAAATACATATATTAAGGAACCAATTATGTTAAAAAAATTTAAAAACGCTAAAAAACAATTAAAGGAACTTAGTATCGAGGTAATACCAAAATCAGCTGACTTTGTTGCAGAGACAGGTGATGACGGTAAGCTGAATGCTGGCGGATTCCCTTGCGTCGTAGGTCGTTTAATTATTTATAAGCGACCGAAGTAATTCTAAACATGGGAATTATAAAGTAGGCAATAAATATTGCCTACTTTCATTAATGGCGGAGATTAAAATGGATTTATTAAAGCTAGAACAAGTCTTACTAGATCAATCTACAAACAATGATGATGTTGAAAACATAGAGCGGATATTTAATGATTTTTTAGAAGGAATTAATATCCCTCAACTCTTAACAAATTATCTTGAGGTTTTCGGTAGCTTAGACCCTTCAAAAAATGAGAAATTCATTTCTGAAAAAGCTAAAAAAGCGACTATAACACCTATTTCAATAATATTTTTTGAAAACGAATATTATAAATTTAGTATCAGAGAACTACATCGTTCAGATAAGGTAATAGCGTCTGATTCAATATATTTTTTGAAGGCTCTTTCCGATCTGACTATAGACATCTTTGACTTCAACTTAGAGAAATTATTATTTGAAAATTGGGAACAAAATATTGAACACAAAAATAAGGTGTGCCTAAAACAATTCGAAAATACGACAGTTTTAAAGAATAAAGCTTTTTACTACTCAGGTGAAAAAGTAAAACTTATTTTAGTCTTAGAGAGAAAACCACTTGGTCCGACTAGATCTGTATACAACTCTAGTACATTCAAGCTTGAACAAATTGCTTCAAATTTCATTGAAAGCGATAGAAGAAATGAAGCATTAAAAGCAATTATTAATATTCTAGATAATAGTAATAAATGCCTACCTAACTCTTATAAAGCCTTGTTAGAAAAGTTACTGGATGACAAATATTTCTCGATTAGGTGGAATGCAGCAAGATTATTAATTAACAATTTTGAAGGTATTGACGATGAACGTACCTTTCAAAAGCTTTTAAGTGATAGAAACAATTTTATTAGAAAAAATATAGCAGAGTTTCTAGGAGAAGCAGTGCATGTATAAGTTAGAGGTTGAAGTAAACCGTACTGATGAAACGATTAAATTTGATATGTTCTTAGATGAGGTTGCACAGGCTAACTTTAATGAATCCTCAGAGGTATTACATATTGCAAATCTAATGCATAAACTGTCAAATAATGAAGAAGAATTAATTAATATTTTAATGTTATATGCTTGTCAGGGTAATGACATAGAAAATGCATATGCAGAAAATTCATTGATCTGCGCTGTATTTGAGCATTGTAGTATCAGGTTGAACTTTTGGCATCCTAGTGAAAATATTCTAGATTTACCCCATATAGAAAGCGAGTTGCATATTTATGACATGCCTCATGATCATAACTTTGATTTTCTTACTGTAGGGATGTGGGGAGAAGGTTACTCAACCGAGGTTTATTCTTATGATCGAAACCAAGTTAAAGGTTATATCGGTGAAGAGGTAAATGCTGATTACCACGGCATAAAAACATTGGGCCGTGGGGATGTTCATTTTTATAGAAAGTCCCATCATATCCATTCTCAAATTGCACCGAATGAACTTTCAATTAGTTTAAATGTATTAATTGACCCTGAAATGACAGAGGAAATGGATGAGCAGTTTAGATTCAAAAAGCACAATCAAAAAAGTTTGATTATTGACCGTACAGAAATGGCTGCAACAAATGGTTTATTAGGTATGGCTCAACCTTTTATCAATATGTTACAAGAGTTTGGGGGGAGTGATATTGACTCAATTCTTTCTGGTTTGACTAAATCTAAGAATCATTATGTTCGATTGGATGCGTATAAAATTTTGTATTCAAGAAGTAATCCATTAGCTAAACAGAAGTTGTTAAAAAGTGCGGAGTTAGATTCTTCCGAATTAATTAAAAGCGCTTTTCATAAAGAGGTTGTTTAATGAAGTCACTTGAAATATCAAACGTTTCTTACAGTTATGACAAAACCAAAGCAATAGAAAATATTAATTTGTCCTTTCTTGAAGGTGATATCAGCATATTGCTCGGCCCAAATGGTGCAGGGAAAACAACTCTTATTAAACTGATTTCAAACTTGCTGTCAGGTTATAGCGGTGAAGTATATTTATCTGATTCTAAACGAAAGTCAGAAATAAAAAATTGCGATATTGGATTACTTTTTGAGGGCAATAGGAGTTTATTTCATAAATTAACACCTATTGAGAATTTGATATATTTTGGTGTCCTCAAAGGTTTATCTCATAAAAAAGCTAAAGAAAGAGCAAATAAATACCTAATTGAAGTGGGACTAAAAGATAAGTTAAACGAGCCTATCGGAAAATTGTCGAGAGGTATGCAACAAAAAGTTTCTTTTGGAGCCTCAATCATTCATGAACCAACAATCTTAATATTGGATGAGCCCTCATTAGGCATGGATTTTTTAGGGGTAGATTTTTTAATTGAATACTTAAAAGAATATGCCAAAAAAGCAATAATACTGCTTGCAACGCATGACTTAAAAATAGCACAGTCTTTAGGGAAAAAGGCTATATTAATCAATAACGGTAAAGTTAAGTCTAAAGTAAATTTGTCTATGTATGACTCACAATCATCAACAGTTATTGTTAAATATTTCTGTAAAACGCTAAATGAAATAAAAGAAGAAGAGTGCGACAAAGAAAACTTGATTTCGTTTATGGGGAATATCGACATAACGCAAATCAAGTCTGTTAATGAAAAAGATTTCGATTTAGAAACTCTGTTAAGGAGAGTAATTTGAATAAAGTATTGTCATTAACTTACGTAGAGTTGAATCGAAGAGTAATAATGTTCAGAAGGTATCCACTTAACTTCTTTATTAGTATTCTTTCTTCAATATTTGTGTTGTTCGGGATCACAGAAACAGCCGACTACTTATCCTCAAATGGTCTATCTAGTACCTCCGTGACAACAGTAGTTGTAGGATATTTTAGTTGGATATTTAGTTTAGGGTTAACCAGTACGGTATCTGAAGATATATCCGAAGAGTCAAAATTAGGGTGTTTTGAGCATATAGCAACTTCAATATATTCATTATCAATGATATACACAGTTAGAATGGTGATAAATGTAGCATACTATTTATTAGGCGCTCTTATACCGCTATGTGTTTTTGTTTTTTTATATTCATTACCTATCTACTTTCCACAGCTCTTTGGTATACACATAATTTTGTTCCTACTTACAGGAGTTGGAATATCTTTCACTATAGGAGCTGTTGCTGTCTATAACAAAAGAATATCTTTAGGTCTGTCATTAGTTCAATTAGGAATTATCGCTATATTTTTCTACCCACATGAATTGAACTCAATGCTCACAAATATTCTGCCATTTGCAAAAGTAATTTCGATTATAAAAGTTGAAGTTTTGGAGCCTAACTTGATTGTTCCAATTTCTAATTACGCCATTTCTTTTGTTAATGCTTTAATCTATCTCGCTCTTGGGTTAATGCTGTTTAACTTTTCAGTTAACAAGTGTAAGAAAGAGGGATTGTTAAATGAACATTAATGATTTTCAGTGCAGATAATAGATCAGCATCTTATCTAGGGTGGGTACGGGTTTTATTCGGCCGATTGTAAAATTAAAGCCGCCTAATCTGTGAATAGGTGGCTTTTTTACTCCAGCTGTTGATTGTGTATAACTATATGTCCAATAAAGATTTGATCAAATGAAACCGCACACTTTTGTGAGGGATAATGAATCCAATAACAAAGGTGTGAAAAAAGTCATCCATGAAAATAAGCCAGCGCATTTTTTGTAGTTTTGATTCCACACCGAAATTGCAATAACTTGATTTTGCTTAAATATAGCTAACATCTATTTATTTATGCTTAACTAGTTTTATAGGTAGTTACTTCTTTAAAATTAAAAGAGAGGAGTGTTTACTAGCGTGTTTGGTTCCAAATGCTATTAACTAAGTGTGTTGTGACTTGTACTGTTCTTCAATTTAAATATTTACACTAAATAATGCGAACAACCGACAATCAATGTAAGCGCGTAATTAGCCCCACATACCAATGTTAATCAAGCTTGCGCATAATTATCTCAGCAAATTAACATGAGGTCATTATGAATAAACAGCAAAAAATAAAACACTGGCAAAACATATTTGCACAGCAACACCGTAGCGATTTAACTATCATTCAATTTTGCCGGGATAACAAGATTAACGTGTCCACTTTCTATGGTTGGCGTAAACGACTTGCAGATAAAACTCAACCAATTAAACCTCAACAGGTGCTCCCCTTTGTTATTCATGAGCAACCTTTAACTCAGCCTTCCATGATCAAAATCACCACACCAACGGGCTATCAGTTAGATTTTGACTCGACATTAATGCCTCAAACGTTATCTCAATTATTGAGTGCGTTGTAATGTATAAACCAATTATCCAAATTAGACAGACCAACAATAGTGTAAGCCGACATTCAATTTTGGATTTAATTACATTGGAATTTAGAATAAACAAAATATTTCTATTTTATATAATTTAAGCTTTATCTCGCCTTAGCAAAACACAAAAACATTCTGAATTATAAGTAATCCAAATTCTATTGTAGGAATGTCTAATTTTGAATATTGGTTTACAGCAAGTCCAATAAATGCAATAGCTAGGGCATTTCTAAGCTGCCTATGCGGCAGTGAACGTAAAAGATGTGATCACAAGTATATCGTATGTTTTCTAAGCTGCCTATGCGGCAGTGAACTATTGTCGGGGATGAAATATCATCTACGTTAATTTCTAAGCTGCCTATGCGGCAGTGAACACACCTATTGAATACAACATTCGAATGATAGATTTCTAAGCTGCCTATGCGGCAGTGAACATAACGCTGCAACACAGACTATTTTATATTATTTTCTAAGCTGCCTATGCGGCAGTGAACTATCATCTGTCATACAGGGTCAATCTCAGTTTTTTCTAAGCTGCCTATGCGGCAGTGAACAATAGGATATCAGTAAAAAAATAAGTTGCAACAAGCAGATAAAGTCTTTTTCGCATTTTTACCTAATTTTTTAGCTGTTTTGTAACTTATTAATAATTAAGTATATTTTAAAATAGTTATTTTTTAGGGTAAAACAGTCGTTTTTCTTAAAAATAAACCCGTTGCATTTAACGGGTTTAAATTTTTCAATGTTACTTAGAATAATTTAAAACCATATATAGTGGTTACGCATCTTCATATCACATTTCGTTTTATAC
>NZ_NQMR01000232.1 GCF_002276045.1 Pseudoalteromonas sp. NBT06-2
TTTAATTAATTATCTATACTTAACTTGACACAAGTTAATATCAAGTTACTAACAAAAAACTGTGGATAACCCACCTCTAAAAACCTCTACATTATATATTTACTATAAAGAGCTGCCCCCCAAATAATTGCAACAGCTAACAATGATAGAGTTACTGCTGCAGATCCCATATCTTTAGCTCGGCCAGATAAAATATGATGCTCAGTACTTACTCGATCTGTAAGAGCTTCAATGGCAGAGTTTAATAACTCTACTATCAACACTAATAATAAAACACTTATCAACATAGCCCAATGTATTACTGATTCAGCTAATAAAAATGAATTTGGAAACATTATAACAGCAAGCAGTAATTCTTGTCTAAATGCTGACTCCTCCCTAAATGCTGCTTTTAGCCCTAAATATGAACAATAACTCGCTTTAAAAATTCTTTTAATGCCAACACCATTTGGTTTATTTTTATCTTGCATAACTCCTCACTTTAGGGGGGGTTGATCTTTCCGGGTTAAATTTTGTTCGAGATAAAAGCATTTTAGTCGCGGTGAGTCGTGTGTCGCCTAGTCATTCGAAGTAAATACGACTCAACAAAGAATAAAATGCTTTTAGACGAATCCTTCGGACAGCGTTTGTTGAGCATTTTTACTGCGTTATCGCCTTTTTATGTGGAACAACCACATGACAAAGCCTCTGCCTTGTATAAATGCCCAACAATTCGCTGCAAAAGTTATCTTGAAAGATCAACAGCTCCTCGTTTATCCATAAAAAAACCCGCTTTCGCGGGTTTATTCTAAATACTTAATTAAGCTACACCGTATTTATCACGATATGCTTTAACCGTATCTAGATGCTCAGCCATATCGCCTTTATCTTCTAGATATGCGATTAGATCAGCAAGTTTAACTATTGAGATAACTTTTGTTTCAAAGTCACGTTCAACTTCTTGGATTGCTGAAAGCTCTGCTTTACCCTTTTCTTGACGATCTAATGCAATTAAAACACCAGATAAAGAAGCACCATTTGCTAAAATGATTTCCATTGATTCACGAATAGCAGTTCCTGCTGTGATCACATCATCAACTAACATGATACGACCTTTTAATTCAGAACCAACTAAAGACCCCCCTTCACCATGTGTTTTTTTCTCTTTACGATTAAAACAGTATGGCATATCAATATCGTAATGATCCGCTAATGCTACTGCCGTAGTTGTTGCAATAGGAATACCTTTATATGCAGGACCAAATAAAACATCGTACGGAATCTTAGCATCAGCTAATGCTGCTGCATAAAAACGACCTAAGCGAGCAAGGTCACGACCGGTGTTAAACAGACCTGCATTAAAAAAGTACGGGCTAGTACGACCTGACTTTAACGTAAACTCACCAAATTTTAAAACCTGCTTTTCAAGTGCAAATTCAATAAATTCTTTTTGATAATATTTCATTAATATAAACCTTAAATAAATTCAGTTAGGGATTATGCTAAAGCTTGCTTTTGCGCATCAATAATTTCAAGAATTGAATTTTTTGCTAAACCAGTTAAAGTATCAAGTTCTTCAAAAGAGAAAGGTTCGCCTTCAGCAGTACCTTGCACTTCGATTAGCTTACCTGTTTCTGTCATAATCACATTCATATCAGTTTCAGCAACAGAGTCTTCAATGTATTCTAAATCGGAAATTGCTTCACCTTTATATATGCCAACTGAAATTGCAGCAATCATATATTTAAGTGGGTTTGAATTTATCATCCCTTTATTACGCATATGTGTTAAAGCATCAACTAATGCAACACATGCACCACTGATAGAGGCAGTTCTAGTACCACCATCAGCTTGAATAACATCACAATCAATAGTAATCGTATTTTCACCTAATGCACTTAAATCAATCGCTGCACGAAGTGAACGCGCGATCAAACGTTGGATTTCCATCGTACGACCGCCCTGTTTACCACGAGCTGCTTCACGGCCACAACGTGTATGTGTAGAGCGCGGCAACATAGAATACTCAGCTGTTACCCAACCTTTACCTTGGCCTTTCATAAAGCGAGGTACGCCCGATTCAACTGTTGCAGTACACAAAACCTTAGTATTACCAAATTCTACCAAAACTGAACCTTCAGCATGCATAGTATAATCACGGGTAAATGTTACTGGACGGATTTGGTTGCTTGTTCTTTCACTTGGGCGCATTGTCACTCTTCTCTCATTCTAAATTTTGACTATTATAAAAGGTTGCGAGCAATTATCAATGAAGGACATCACAAAACTATGATGTTCATTAACCTTTAATCAGTTAAATAGCTGTAAATATTATTTAACTAGTTATAATAGGGGCAATTTATTTACTTACTTAATATAGTAACAGCTCTCAATTTAGGAAATCATATCCATGATCTATAGTATGACGGCATACGCTCGCCAAGAAGTAAAAGGCGATTGGGGTACAGGCGTTTGGGAAATTCGCTCAGTTAACCAAAGATATTTAGAAACATTTATCCGCACACCTGAACAATTTCGTGGAATGGAGCCAGTAATAAGAGAGCGCTTAAGAAAAGAATTACAACGCGGTAAAGTTGAAGTTTTTCTTAAATTTACAGCAAACCCGGCAAATGTTGGTCAATTATCAATAAACGAAAGTTTAGCTTCACAATTAGTAAACAGCGCAAAATGGGTGCAAGCTCAAAGTCAAGGTGATATTAACCCAGTAGATATTTTACGTTGGCCTGGCGTAATGGAAGCCGAAGAAGTAGATATGAATGCCGCACAAGCAGAAATGCTATCTGCGTTTACTGCCACTTTGAGTGACTTTAAAGATGCTCGAGCTGCAGAAGGTGCCAACCTTGAAGAAATGATCGCCACACGTTTAACCGCTATTTTAGAACAAGTTGACATTGTAGAAAGCCATATGCCAACTATAAAACAATGGCAACGTGGCAGGTTACAACTTAGATTAGATGAACTTAATGCTGAAATAGACAACAATCGTCTAGAGCAAGAGCTAATATACTTAGCGCAAAAACAAGATGTTGCAGAAGAACTTGATCGTTTAAAATCTCATGTAAAAGAAACGCGTAAAATCCTTAAAAAAGGTGGCGCTTGTGGCCGTCGTTTAGATTTCATGATGCAAGAATTTAATCGTGAAGCCAACACTTTAGCTTCTAAATCAATTAACAGCGATATCACAAATGCAGCCGTTGAACTAAAAGTACTGATTGAGCAAATGCGTGAGCAGATCCAAAATATTGAATAATATCCATTACAGTCCATAATCATCCGCTAAAGCCCAGTAATTCTGGGCTTTTGTGTTTTTAACATCCTAATTTATTCAATTCATTTAGGATGAAAACTGCAAAAAGTGGTAGTTCGATGACTCGGGTCACCAATGTCGTCCAAATAACCCTACAAATTTGGAGGATATAAATGTTAACCGAATCTTTATTAAAATCTATCATCACAAAAGCTGTCCCAGTACGAGGAATAGCCGATGAAAAAGGTCTATTTTTTTCATTGTCTAAAGCCGGCCATGCAAGCTTTAAATTTCGTTATCAAATAAATGGTAGACGAGCAGTAGTTACAATAGGTCCTTACCCAACCTTATCGCTAAAAGAAGCAAGAAATAAAGCATTAACACTTCGCCACCAGCTTGCCAATGATATTGACCCTGCAATGGAAAAGCGTAAAGCACAGTTTAAAACTCGCAATACTTTAAATGCAGTGTTCGAACATTACTTTGATACCATTATCGAGTCTCGATATTCTCATGCGGACCGATTAAAACGTCTTTATGAAATAAATCTCAAAAGACCTTTAGGTAACCGCCCTATCACTGAAATTAATGGATTAGAAATTTCGGATATATTACAGAAGATCAAAAAAGGAACGAGTACACAAGCACCCCGCCCCTCAATTGCTAACAAATCTTTATACCTGCTAAAAGCACTTTTTAAGCATGCAGTGAAACTAGATCTCATTCGACACAATTTGGCGTTATCTTTTACCGCCATGGATGCTGGCGGTGAAGAACGACCAAAAGAAACCTATTTAAAAGAATCGGAGATCACTATTTTTTTTAAAGCAGCAGGTTCTATTGGACCTACATTTAGTAGAGATAACTATTTAGCTACTTGCCTGTTATTTTGTACTGCTACCCGAAAGATGGAGCTGTTAGGCGCTAAATGGGAAGAGTTTGATTTCAGTGAGTTACTCTGGACGATTCCAGCAACACGCACTAAACCGAGACGTGAATTTTTAGTGCCGTTAACACCACAAGCAGTTGATTGGCTAAAGGAACTAAAAGTAAGAGCATGTGATAATGAGTATGTATTTCCTGCCAGAAAGAAAAGTGCAATACCCCATGTTTATCATGATACGTTAAATCATGCATTTAAAAAGCTATCGTTACCCTTCAAAGTGTCACCTCATGATATCCGCCGAACCACACGAACTTTGTTAGCTAAAATTGGCATATCTGATCAAGTGGCTGAGATTTGTTTAAATCATAAATTACCTAAAATGCAGCATATTTATAATAAATATTCATTTTTACCTGAAAAACGAAAAGCATTAGAAAAACTATCTAACGCTTTTTGTGAATGTCTACCATCTAAGTTTGAAGGTAAAAATGAAACGCTTAAGGGATAAGAGAATAGTTGAAACAGTCTATGAATATAAGCTTTGTGATAGTTACCCACCACTGAGTATATTATTCAGTGTTTCAATGTTTAACTACGCAGTAAATAAACGCATTTTAGAACGGTTCTATCAAGGATAAAATCAGGCAATATGGTAACCCCTGGTTACCATATTATTGGATTAGTCTGCGTTTGAGCCTACAAATTCAAAAATAGAACTTTATCCTAAAATCAGCAGTAGCCCCTAGACACAACTTAGATCTAGCAATCGTTTTACTCATTAAAGTCTAATTAATGGTCAAGGACTGAACGACAATAAATCAAGCTTGTCATTGCCTAAGCAGCGTTCATCATGCTCTAAATTGATCCCCAATAACGTCATTATTTCATCTAAAATTACTTGCCAACATTGGGGAGGATTTAACTGCGGCGCAGTGACTTTTAGGTGATTGAAAAAGGGGATGATTTTATTATAAGCATCAATCATTTTGTCTTTAAGCTGATGCGTATTCGTAATGCTTATTTTTTTCTGTCGACCTGTTTGCGTTAGCCTGCCTACACCACTTAACAGCAAAGGGCGACGGGTAATGGCTTCAAGATGTGTGTTTGGCATGAGTAAACGAACATAAAGTGTCCACCAATTATAAACCAGTGCGATTATACGCGAAATAAGCTGGCAACTTTTCACTTTTTGAGTGGTGAACCCACCCCAGCCCCATTGGTTTTTAAGTTCATCGAAGTTATTTTCGCAGTCTGCCCTATCTCTATAATGCTGAACGATACTGATAATGTCGCTATCTAAATTAGTGACCAAGACTGAATATTCAAAAGCCTTTATATTTTCAACACCTTCAATAAACGATAGACTTAGTTGTCCATCTTTACGCTGCTCAATGACTAAGTCATCTGCTGTTTGTAATTGACGGCGAACTAAAACAACGCGTCTTTCGTTATCCCATGTCGTCAGTTTTAATGTGGCCTCTTTTGCTTCCCAACCTTTTTTAAAGTACTTCCAGTCGCCTTTATTGTGTTGCTCATGGATAAGTGCTTTAACTTGTTTGGTTTTCTTCATTTTGAATAAGTAACTATAACGCTTCTGCTCTAATTCGGTCATGATGTTATCGCTACCCCAATCACAATCACCACGAACAAAATCGGGGCGCCTACTTTCAGGGAGTTTATCTAATATTTTCATCAAACCAGGTAATGAATGTGAAGAGCTGCCAAGATTTCCAGGCTGTACTTCAACATTTAGAATAAGGCGAAGATTGGCGATCATGTAGGTATGATAAGTATGACAAGGACGTCCAGGTTTATGTGGGTTATAACCTTTAACTGCAG
>NZ_NQMR01000233.1 GCF_002276045.1 Pseudoalteromonas sp. NBT06-2
ATGTGGGTTATAACCTTTAACTGCAGCTTCTTGATGACCATAAAGCGGTTTTACCGTGACATCAGAGTCTAAGATCCAAGGAACATTTAATAAGGGTTCATAGCTTGAAAATAAGTGCGACTCAAGCCAAGTGAGCCCATCATTTTCATCAATATTGTGCAAAGCACGCCTAACGGTATCATCACTCACCACTTTGCTCATGCCTAAGAGTTGTTTGTTAACCGTATCATGAATAAGCGAGCCAATATGTGCGTAACGCGTATGGCCTGATAATACCGAAAGAAAGATAGAGCCTAAAATATCTCGTGTCGCAGAGGCATTATTACTTTGATAAGCCAGCGGACATTCTTCAACCCAAGGCTCGAAGCGTTTTCCAAGTTTTAAAAACTGAATAAAAAAGGGAAGTTGACCTAATGGTGTAACAGTCGCTTTGGGATCCCATTCAATATGAACTTTACCG
>NZ_NQMR01000234.1 GCF_002276045.1 Pseudoalteromonas sp. NBT06-2
TACAAAATTGCGCAAGTGTTTTTATCAATATTTTCTTTGCTAACAATTTATACTCTGTTGAATACAAGTTACATACAGGTTACTCACAAAACTTATTAATAACGCATTTTCTAAACAAATAAATAAATGTATTATTTTATCTAAATACTCATAAATTATATTTTCTGCTCTATATATAGTGCTAATATTCACCTTCTAAATAAGTATACATATTCAATAATTAGTTCAAAGCTTATTTAAAGTATCTAAATAACGAATTCACGGAATTAATATAAAATGAAAATCATCAGTTTTAATATAAATGGCTTACGTGCACGTCTTCATCAATTACAAGCAATCATTGATAAACATCAGCCTGATATTATTGGTTTACAAGAAATTAAAGTTCATAATGACGCATTTCCTGTTGAAGCATTAGAATCTATGGGCTATCACGTTTATTTTCACGGGCAAAAAGCACATTATGGTGTTGCTATGTTATGTAAAAAAGAAGCTGATATTGTTAAAATGGGTTTCCCGACCGATGACATCGATGCACAAAAACGTATGATTATGGTAACAACCACAAATCATGCAGGTGAAAAAATTACAGTACTAAATGGTTACTTTCCTCAAGGTGACAATATTAGTCATGAAACAAAATATCCATATAAGCGTCAATTCTATAAAGATTTAATGACATATTTAAACAAACACCATAATAATGACGAAAATATTGTTGTTATGGGTGATATTAATATCTCTCCAACAGATTTAGATATCGGTATTGGAGAAGTAAACGCTAAAAGATGGTTGAAAACAGGTAAATGTTCATTTCAACCTGAGGAAAGACAATGGTTGGCAACGCTTATGGATTGGGGTTTTAAAGATACATTCAGGGAGCAAAACCAAGATGTTGCAGATAAATATTCTTGGTTTGATTATCGTTCTAAAGGGTTTGTTGATAATCGTGGTTTACGAATTGATGTTGTATTAGCCACAAATTCTCTTGCAAAATCATGTATTGATACTGGTATAGATTACGAATTGCGTGGTATTGAGAAACCTTCCGATCATGCTCCAATTTGGGCTGAGTTTAAATAATATGTCTTTAAATTATGTATGCCCTATTTGTGCTGCTAAGCTTTCATTTACTGATAAAACATTAAAATGTCGCAGTAATCATAGTTTTGATTTTGCTAAAGAAGGCTATGTTAACTTATTACCCGTGCAAAATAAAAAAAGTAAAGACCCTGGTGATAATATTGAAATGGTTCAGGCCCGTCGTAATTTTTTAACTCAAGGGCATTATAGTTTTTTACAGGACGCAGTTGCCGACAAGGTAAAAAGACTATCTCAAGGAAAAACAATTATTGATTTTGGCTGTGGTGAAGGTTTCTACACTCAAGCATTACAAAAATCGGCTGTTAATTGTAAAGTTTATGGTATTGATATTTCAAAGCATGCAGTTAAATATGCAGCTAAACGGTATCCTGAGTGTCACTTTAGTGTTGCTTCTATCGCACAAGCACCATTTAATGATCTGCAAGCTGATGTGATAGTTAGTATTTTTGCACCATTATTTGAGACTGAGCTTGCACGATTATGTAATGATAAACTGATTGTTGCAAGCCCTGGTCCAATGCATTTATTTGAACTTAAACAAAAAATATATCAAGAAGTAAACCTTCATACTCCTGTTACATGCCCTACAGGTTTTGAAAGTTATAGCGAAGAAGTATTAACAAAGACAGTAATACTTGATATTCCAACAACAAAAAATTTAGTGATGATGACGCCTTTTGCATGGAAGTTTAGACCTGAGCATTGGCATGCTTTAGAACAAAAAGAAAATATAGAAATCACTTTAGAATTCTATTTATCAATATTCAAAAAAACAACTTAGTTTTTGTTAAACATTGAAAAATCGATAACGAACTAGTGCCACGAATTCATCTGTATTAGCATTAGGATCATCAGCCCTTCTTGGTGATATAGGATTTTTCAGTCTGTAGGAGTCTGCTAGCTTCATTGGTCAAAAAAAGGCTTTCCTTAATATAAAACAGAGAAAGCCTTTATTATTTGACTATTTTAAAGTGACCAAATTATGTATTAATTAATAAATGAACATAGATACTCGCAGCGTAACCTAGTGCGATAACAGGAGTCCATTTTAGGTGACTAAAGAAAGTATAATAACCTCTAGCTTGCCCCATTAAAGCCACACCAGCTGCAGAGCCTATTGATAACATGCTACCACCAACACCTGCTGTTAAAGTTACTAGTAACCACTGTGAATGCGGCATCTCTGGCTGCATAGATAACACTGCAAACATGACTGGGATATTATCGACAATGGCAGATAGTATACCAACAAGAATATTCGCATTAGTTGCACCAAGTTGCCCATACATAAATTCAGATGCGAGACCTAAATAACCAATAAAACCTAAACCACCTACAGCTAATATCACCCCGTAGAAGAAAAATAAAGTATCCCACTCTGCTTTTGCTATTTTATCAAAAATATCAAAATCATCTTCAATTTTATGACCTGTAGGAATATCATTATGATCAATTTCTATTTTTGCAGACTTACGTAGGTAGTACCCAAAGAGTTTAAGATATGCAAGACCTAACATCATGCCAAATACCGGAGGCAAGTGTAGGAAGTTGTGAAATGATACAGCTGTTATTATTGTAAGGATAAATAAACCGACAATTGTTAAACCACCTTTTTTAATTGGTGTCGTATATTTAGATACTGCTTCAGGTCTACCTGTTGGTAATGCAAATTGCATGATAAATGCAGGAATAATAAAGTTAACAACAGATGGAATAAATAAAACAAAGAACTCCTGAAATTGAATGATTCCTTTTTGCCAGACCATCAGTGTTGTAATATCGCCAAATGGGCTAAAAGCACCACCTGCATTTGCACTGACTACAATATTAATACAACCAATAGCGATAAACTTAGGTTGTTCTTTACCTACAGCTAATACAACTGCACACATAATCAATGCAGTCGTTAAATTATCTGCAATAGGAGATATGAAGAATGCTAGAATACCAGTTAGCCAAAATAAAGAACGATAACTAAAGCGTTTGGCTACTAGCCAGTCACGTAATGCGTTAAATACATCACGTTCTAGCATTGCATTTATATAGGTCATAGCAACAAGAAGAAAAAAGAAAAGCTCAGCATATTCTAAGAAATTATGACGAATTGCAACCTCTGCCGAGTGTGGCATACCTTGAGAACTATAAAATGCAGCTATCAAAATCCATATCAGACCAGCAGCTAATAAGACTGGTTTAGATTTACGTAAATGAAGTTTTTCTTCAAGAATTACTAAACTATATGAGAGTACAAATATTGCAAGGGCTGTATAACCAATCCAATGTGTTGTTAAGTCAATGGTGTCTCCACCACCTGAAGCTAAAGCTGTACCTGAATAAACAAGTGCAAACAGAATGAATAAAAGTTGTTTCATATAATTTAGTGTTCCCAAATTTTTGTAATTATTTTAAAGTGCAATTAGTGCCAATAAAATAGTCCCCAACAGTAGATAGAATCTTGGCGGGGAAAATAGCACTTTTTACCTTATTTTTATTGATTTAAAAAAACAAACTATATACATCATAATTTTTATAAGAATTACTTTATAATTTAAATATAATGTATGTTAACTATTTGTCTTTTCTCACATTTTCAAGCCTCGACAGTAAGCTTGAGGTGTCATGACGACTGCCCCCTAATGACTGCACTTCTGAATAAAATTGATCAACTAAAGAAGTTACCGGTAAGCTAGATTGATTGTTTCTCGCTTCATCTAAAGCGATCCCTAAATCTTTACGCATCCAATCAACAGCAAAACCAAAGTCGTATTCACCATCCCACATTGTTTTATAGCGATTTTCCATTTGCCAAGATCCTGCTGCCCCTTTAGAAATGGTTTCGATGACTTTTTCACCATCTAATCCAGCACTACGTGCAAAATGTAACCCTTCGGCTAAACCTTGAACGAGACCTGCAATACAAATTTGATTTACCATTTTTGTTAGTTGACCTGCTCCTGCCGGCCCTAATAATTGGCTAAACTGAGAATAGCAATCCATTACAGGTTGTGCTTTATCAAATATAGTTTGATCTCCACCTGCCATTACAGTTAATACACCATTTTCTGCACCTGCTTGGCCACCTGAAACTGGCGCATCTAAAAATGCAATATCTTTACTTTGAGCAACTTGGGCAACTTCTCTTGCCACCTCGGCAGATGTAGTTGTATGATCAACAAGAATACTACCTTGAGACATGCTTGCTAAAACACCAGTCGTCTCTAATGTCACTTCTCTTAAATCATCATCGTTACCAACACAAACGAATACAAGATCAGCTGAATTTGCAGCTTCAGAAGGTGTAGATGCCATAACACCACCAAATTGCTTAACCCACTTTTGCGCTTTTTCTTCTGTTCTGTTAAATACAGTGACATCATAACCCGCGTTTTTTAAATGGCCAGCCATGGGGTAACCCATAACACCTAAACCTATAAAAGCGACTTTTATTGACATTTTTTTACCTTTTAATTTAAGTGCATATACAAAAAAACCATTCGTCTTCTTAAGTAGACAAATGGTTTTATAAATTCCACTAGTTAATATTTATTATTTAAAAGCGACATTAGCAAAAACTGCAGTCATTAATATTGGACAAATGTAACGAATATACTGCGCGAACCAATAATGTACGCCACGAGTTACCGCTAATAATTTATTCCCTCTCTTCCATAACCAACCAACGGTAATAAAATAAAATAATCCCATTAATGGTAATTGATATTGTGTAAACAATTGGATCACTAGGCCAAATAACCAATCAAAATTGAGAATAATTAAGCTTGATGCTAGAAATATAACAAGCGTTACCAACCATGTTGCTTTTTTTCTAGAAACATTTTTATTTTCAACTAAAAATGCAACTGGTATTTCTGTAGAAGAAATTGTTGATGTGATTGAAGCTATTGACATTAAAACAAAAAAAATAAATCCTATATACAAGCCTACGTGGCCCATAGAGCTAAATAGCTCAGGTAATACTGCAAAAATAAGCTGTCCTTCTCCAATCAGTTTACCGCTTTGAAATACCTCTACACCATGATTTTGAGCAACATATAATGCTGGGATAATTAATAAACCAGCTAAGAATGCAACACTGGTATCTAACAAAGCAACAGATAAGGTCAGTTTAGGTAAATTAGCATCGGGTTTTAAGTACGAGCCATAAATCATCATGCAGCCTACCCCTAAAGATAACGAGAAAAATGCTTGCCCCATAGCAGCGATAATCAGTTGAGGATCACTAATTTGACTGAAATCTGGTTTCAAATAAGCATTAAATCCTGCACTAGCACCTTCAAGTGTTGCTATATAACCTATTAATAAAACGAGTAAAACCAATAATAAAGGCATGAGTCTTCTGGACCAGACCTCAATACCCGATTTAACACCTTTAAGAATAATACTTGCACTTAATATCAGCATAATAGATGTAAAAATAAAGTTACGAAGGTTTGAATCTGCTTTTAAGAATTCACTCACATGCGTAAAATTAAACAGTGTTGCAATCGGTTCCAAACTATAAGCAAGCATCCAACCAGCTACAATAGAGTAAAAACTTAACATGACTATTGCACCAGACAAACCAATATAACCAGCTGCTGCCCCCATTGTTTGAGAGCGTTCTTCACATGCTTTTTTAAGCGCTTCAACAGGATTTACTTGAGCGCTATGGCCCAAATACAATTCGGTATAAAGTGCTGGTAAAGCAAGTAAAAAGATAACTAAAAAATAAACCAATAAAAATGCGCCACCACCATGGTTAGCAGCTTGTGTTGGAAACCCCCAAATATTGCCAAGTCCAACAGCCGCTCCCGCAGCTGCCAATACAAAACCTAACCGACTTTGAAAGCCTTCACGTATTTCTGCCATTTTATTGTTATCTCTTATAATTATTATGTATTATGCGTGTCGACGAATTAGAATAGTACAGGCTTATCTCATCAGATAGCAAGTGACTTAAGGTAGGATTTAAGATAATACAGCCCTTTTTTAATAATACCCAAAAATAAAAAATAACTTGTATGATTTAAGCTTACTTCCTGAAATAAATCTGTCTACTTTCAGCAGTTTTAGGTGAAATTAA
>NZ_NQMR01000235.1 GCF_002276045.1 Pseudoalteromonas sp. NBT06-2
AATTTAATCTGATTGGTATAACCCTTTAATTTCTGAATTAAACCCTGAGGGTGTAAACCTAGCCGTAGGTAAAAAATATAGCTTCATGATTATGTCTGTTGCGGGTATGAGTAACTGTACTATTTACACTTCATTTATACCTCAAGCAAACGAGTATTATGAGATGAGTGTGTCAGGTATGTTAGGCGCGCATTCCTCACATTGTAAAGCAGAGCTGTATCGAGTTGATGAAACAACTAATAAAATATCTCCTGTAGAGTTTCAGTATTATGGTGAGTGTCGAGAGCCAGCTAAATAAACACATAATAAACAAGGATAGGTCGCGCGTAGCCGACACCTTATCTGGAACAAAATGTGCTTTTACTTCACCTAATTTTTTGCTGGCATACCAAGCCATTTCACTGATATCAAAACCATTATCTGGAAACTGTTTTGCAAAGCCTAATAGTGTTAAAAACTTGGGCTCAGAACCTATTTTTACAATATCGTCTTTATTAAAATGATCGTAATGAATATGAGAATACATTACGGCAGTGGTTTTTGTTAGAATATGAGGTTCTGAACCGTAAGTTAAAGTTGGATTTAACCATAAAATAAGCGATTCAATATTAATGGCACTTTAAATATTTAAACTTTCAGTTTAGACCAATGAATATGCAGTTCGAGGTTATAAAATACAAGTATTTTAACCGACAAAGTTACATGCCATGGTAAACAACACCACAAAACTAACTTCTTAATACATTAATTATAAAATGAGCGCAAAGCAAAATTTAATTAGCGCTCATTTATAACTTATCTTACTACTCTCTTTTATACAAAAAATCCAATTCCATTATTATTCAACATGAGAAGTAGAATCTTTATTTAAACAGTTTATTACTTCGTTCATCAGCCCTTTAGCAGAAACACAAAGTTTATCATTAAATGAAATTTTATTAAGTCCAGTAAAATCGCTCTTTCTGATTTTAATCCCGGTGGTAATATTTTTTATTTCAATATCATCCAATGAATTATTAAACATATTTAAAGTATCGATTGTTGGAGGCTGTATACGAATGCCTGTCGTATTAATTGAGTTTTCCGTGCTTATCTTAAGGCCTTTAATTGAAGCTGTCATGGAATGTAAATCAATTCCAATGCCGTCATTCTGTAATCCTTTGATATTGATATTTGTAAGTACATTAGCGTTATTGAAATATCCAATATCCTTAAGTCCAATACCTTCAATATCTTTAGGAGTGAATTTGTTCCAATCACACTTGTTAAAGTCAATATCTTTTAACGCATTAAGACATGTGCGAGCATTAAAGTGTATTCCTGTCTTAGCGTTTGTAATCGCTATATCTTGGAAATGAGTATGTGTTGACCTATTTATCTCGATCCCCTTATCAAAGCCCTTTATAGACAAGTCCTTGAAAATAGATCGCGAAATACTATAGGGAGCAAGAATAGCAATTGAATTATTATCAGATATTACTGTATTTTCAAAGCCTATATCTTTGATTTCAACCCCAGTAAAACCAACTTTTTTTCGGTTTTCATCTATAATTCCCAACTGTAATAATGCAGAGTCACTATATTCCCCGCTAAGAATGGTTTCTTCACTGCCTGCGCCTGTAATGATAATATGCTTCATACTCCCATCATTGATATCCAATTTTAGAGATTCTTTACCTAAAGTATAACGACCCCTTTCAAGGTGAACACCTTTAAACTCATTTCTTGCTATTTCAATAACTCCTTTCAGGTGTTGAGTACAACTAGTATTGTCTAATTTTTTGCAATTAGCCTTTATAAATGAACTGGTATCTAGATAGCGATCTTTTGGATTAAATGTAAGAAAATCATCAGAAAATGTTGGAGGTGTCATATATACTTTCTCATCCCATCGATTAACAGCATTAAACTTCCCATCACTAGGATATAGGCTACCATGAACTGTTTTTAAATCATCAATGTCATACTTAATTTTCCAGCCATTCTGGCCCGTTGAACCAAAAAAATATGAGTTAGAGTTAATTGACTTAAAAAGTATACTTTCACTTGGTAACGGGTGAGTATCGAACCCTTGTATAAAGCTACCATCTGATACAAAAGTATTTACATTTTCTATTTCAATCGCTTTTATCATTCCTTCAACATAAAGGTTGCTAATAAAAAAGAAAGTCTCCGAATTTTCATGTAACTTAGCATTTAAGGCGGTATTCGTTATAGGCTTATCTACCCCTGCGTCTCTATAAACAAAATCAATGTTGTATCCGTATTTGGGCCCAGCTCTTTGAATGACCGAGTCTTCAAGGTATATACTTGCAGGGCTACCTTTTACAGTAATTGCATTCTTCAACATGGCATCTATTAATACCTTTGAAAAGTAGTAATCTCCTTGTGGAGAATCAATATTGATGCAACTATCGCACGCTCCTACCTCAATATTATCGAGTTCAGCTTTATTCATATTATTAAATTGTATCGCCGTTCCAAAACCAAATATTTGAAGGTTTCTTGCGCCAAAATAGACTGAATTTTGAGTTTGTATCGCTTTAAGGCCTATTCGCTCTGTCAATTTTTGTACTTTGTCTGCAAACTGAATTGTTAAATCAGAAAA
The DNA here is from genome assembly GCF_002276045.1 of Pseudoalteromonas sp. NBT06-2. Taxonomy (GTDB): domain Bacteria; phylum Pseudomonadota; class Gammaproteobacteria; order Enterobacterales; family Alteromonadaceae; genus Pseudoalteromonas. The sequence goes on from NZ_NQMR01000235.1 coordinate 2,609, forward strand.
TATAACACTACCATTTTTGACATTATCGATGTTAATAAAATTAACCTTGCTACTAACATTTAGCTTAGATAATAATTTTGAAGCACCGGCTATTTTTACAGGTTTAACTATATCGATAGGCGCATCTAACTCTAAAGTAAAATCACCTGCTGGAATATAAACATACTTGTTATTTTTATATGCAAAATCAATTGCGTTTTTTAAAGCATAAAGATTTGCGACACCATCTTCACCAACTCCAGATTTTGCACCGCATTGTTTTATTGAAATATAATCTGTATCAACGCTGCTAGGGCAACTCGAAACAATAGCCTCTTGGGTAACATTGCCAGTTCCATCTGCAAATTCACATGAGATCTTTGCGGTTTTGGAACCTATAATAGTCGGATAATAACTCGATCCACTTGAAGTAATCATTGAGTTATCTAATTTGCACTCACTATAACCATCAAGTACTACATCCCAAATTAATTCTGAACCACCACCGTGCTTTATTTGAGCTGGATTCCACTTTAAAACAGGAGTTGTTACCACTGTTAAATTAGCAGTTGTCGATACTGTTTTACCGTCAATGCCTGTACATTCAAATGTTGAAGTAACACTAGTTGTACGATTATCTCCAGACCATGCACCTGAACGACCAACAACATTACCATCTCGGCGACAACTCGTTGGTGTAGGAGCATTGGTTGAAGACCAGTTTAATATTGAGCTTTCTCCATGATTTATCGTAGAAGGTGACCAATATAATGATACCGAAATTGGAGGTGGAGGTGAGAGTACTTGTAAATTAGCTGTTGTCGATATTGTTTTACCGTCAATGCCTGTACATTCAAATGTTGAAGTAACACTAGTTGTACGATTATCTCCAGTCCATGCACCTGAACGACCAACAACATTACCATCTCGGCGACAACTCGTTGGTGTAGGAGCATTGGTTGAAGACCAGTTTAATATTGAGCTTTCTCCATGATTTATCGTAGAAGGTGACCAATATAATGATACCGAAATTGGAGGTGGAGGTGAGAGTACTTGTAAATTAGCTGTTGTCGATATTGTTTTACCGTCAATGCCTGTACATTCAAATGTTGAAGTAACACTAGTTGTACGATTATCTCCAGTCCATGCACCTGAACGACCAACAACATTACCATCTCGGCGACAACTCGTTGGTGTAGGAGCATTGGTTGAAGACCAGTTTAATATTGAGCTTTCTCCATGATTTATCGTAGAAGGTGACCAATATAATGATACCGAAATTGGAGGTGGAGGTGAGAGTACTTGTAAATTAGCTGTTGTCGATATTGTTTTACCGTCAATGCCTGTACATTCAAATGTTGAAGTAACACTAGTTGTACGATTATCTCCAGTCCATGCACCTGAACGACCAACAACATTACCATCTCGGCGACAACTAGTTGGTGTAGGAGCATTGGTTGAAGACCAGTTTAATGTTGAAGTTTCCCCATAATTTATTGTAGAAGGTGACCAATATAATGATACCGAAATTGGAGGTGGAGGTGGGAGTACTTGTAAATTAGCTGTTGTCGATACTGTTTTACCGTCAATGCCTGTACATTCAAATGTTGAAGTAACACTAGTTGTACGATTACCTCCAGTCCATGCACCTGAACGTCCAACAACACTGCCATCTCGGCGACAACTTGTTGGTGTAGGAGCATTGGTTGAAGACCAGTTTAATGTTGAAGTTTCCCCATAATTTATTGTAGAAGGTGACCAATATAATGATACCGAAATTGGAGGTGGAGGTGGGAGTACTTGTAAATTAGCTGTTGTCGATACTGTTTTACCGTCAATGCCTGTACATTCAAATGTTGAAGTAACACTAGTTGTACGATTACCTCCAGTCCATGCACCTGAACGTCCAACAACACTGCCATCTCGGCGACAACTTGTTGGTGTAGGAGCATTGGTTGAAGACCAGTTTAATGTTGAAGTTTCCCCATAATTTATTGTAGAAGGTGACCAATATAATGATACCGAAATTGGAGGTGGAGGTGGGAGTACTTGTAAATTAGCTGTTGTCGATACTGTTTTACCGTCAATGCCTGTACATTCAAATGTTGAAGTAACACTAGTTGTACGATTATCTCCAGTCCATGAACCTGAACGACCAACAACATTACCATCTCGGCGACAACTAGTTGGTGTAGGAGCATTGGTTGAAGACCAGTTTAATGTTGAAGTTTCCCCATAATTTATTGTAGAAGGTGACCAATATAATGATACCGAAATTGGAGGTGGAGGTGGGAGTACTTGTAAATTAGCTGTTGTCGATACTGTTTTACCGTCAATGCCTGTACATTCAAATGTTGAAGTAACACTAGTTGTACGATTACCTCCAGTCCATGCACCTGAACGTCCAACAACACTGCCATCTCGGCGACAACTTGTTGGTGTAGGAGCATTGGTTGAAGACCAGTTTAATGTTGAAGTTTCCCCATAATTTATTGTAGAAGGTGACCAATATAATGATACCGAAATAGGAAGTGGTTGTATGACGGTAAGCGTAGCTGATGTTGAAACAGTCGTACCGTCACTACCTGTACACTCAAAATTTGATGTGACGTTGACCGTCCGATTGGTACCTAGCCAAGAACCCGAGCGCCCAACAACATTGCCATCACGGCGACAGCTTGTAGGAGTAGGGGCATTGATAGAATGCCAGTTTAATGTTGAACTTTCTCCATAATTTATGGTGGTAGGTGACCAAGATAAAGAAACAGTAGGTGTCCCTACAGCTAAAGCATTAGTACTTAAGATTAGAGGTAATGTAAGCGTAATTAAAATAATTACGGTAGATATTGCTTTAATAAAATATTGCATTATTTAAAATATATCCTTATTTATTGTAACTAAATTACTTTAAACAAACTTTCAATAGTATTTTTGATTAAAGCTTTTTCATTTAAAATTCAGAGAAGATTAGTTTTCTTTATATTTCCTTTATATTCAAAAGGATACATGTATTACAAGACGTACTGGATAGTAATTTAAATATGAAAGAAAGTAAATAGGACTTTAATGGGAACGTCCTTAACTTTAACCTTCCATTGTCAGCAAATTAGTTTGTGACATTATATTAAGGGGATTTTCGGCCATTTCAGCGAAAAGTCCAGTGTGTCGCTGTAAGCCTTATTGAATAAGGGCTACAGAGTAGCTCTATAAAAGAGTAAATTGAAGCCATTG
>NZ_NQMR01000236.1 GCF_002276045.1 Pseudoalteromonas sp. NBT06-2
TTTTGCTCGGCCAAACCGAGCAGGCTTAGTTATTTTGTGCGGTAAACTTACACATCAAACAAATGCCAGCAAATTTAAGTTTTCATCGTGCTTTCGAATAGATGCAGGTACGGAACCTTCCAATTGAAAAACAATTTCATTACAAGACTGTTTTTAACAAGGTGTAAATTCATGGTTAGAGCACTTAAGCTCGTGCTATAGATGTGCTATCTGGTGCTATATTTATAGCACTATTGAAACACCATTAAAAACCCTAGAAATTAAAAACCCCTGATTAATCAGGGGTTTCAATGGTGTTACAGTGGTGTAAAGTGGTGGAGCTGGGGGGATTTGAACCCAAGTATAGGTATTGTAAAACAACTACTTACCAAACTTATCAATTACTTAGTTACTTTCTAGAACGTACTAAAACGTACTTTCACGCACCGGCGTCGCCAGTTTGTCGCCATTTTTTATTTTGGGGGTAATTGGGGGGTTAGTGATATCGAACCCTGTCATAGGTCTAAATATACAAGAAATATATTAGTGAACAGCAAGTATCATTCCTTAAAAAACTTAGATTTATTTCACTAAATTATTCTCGGTGATAATTATTTACTATAGACTCTGGAGTAGACGCTAAAGCTTCTTTTTTAAAAAATTCTAGTTCTTTTATTATTTTTTGTTCTAACTGTATAGGTTTACCTTTTAACAAACTAAAATTTTCTTTTTTATTATTTAATAAAATATTTATTATATATAGAGTACGGACTGCGTTGACATATATGTCCTCTGATTTATCTAATAGTTCGACTTTTGAAATGCCTGTGAAGTCATCAAGTAATTCATCATATTTCTCTACTGACTTGTTTAAATAATTAATATTTGCATAAAAATCAGTAATACCAAGTCTAGCCTCCCTATGTAAGTCTATACAAATTTCATGAAAATATTCATCGAACAAAAATGTATGTAATTTAGATGGTATAGAAGTAATGCTTTTATCTAGTAAAGTTAGCTGTAATGCAAGTTTTGTTGTTACTATTGTTCTTTCAAGCCAAGCTGAAAGATCAGATAATTCAATATAAATAGCTTTTATTTTTTTCTTTTATCCATCTTATTTTTTATCACATCGGTAAGTTGACTCAGTATCCAACCAACAGCTATACCGATTAAAACAGATTTAATTTTTTCATCCATATTAGAACCTCATTAAAGAAACATTAACCAATATAATTTATTTAAAGGTAAACTTACAGAAAGAAACTCTACTTTATCTTCGTATTTTTTAATAAGTTACTTACCATTTAATTATGTAAAGATAATTAATATTAAAAAATTTTATTAGTTTCTGAATTAAACCTGACCGAATTTCTATATACATTCCCTAAATGTATAAAGTAAACATTTTATTTTAAACAGACTTAAATTTTCGAATAGACTGCATAGCTTTAGTTATTGATAAATAGGGTGAAGTTTATTTTTTTTACCTATTTACTTTGTATTACAGAGGGCTAATTTTACTAAATAATAGAACCCATTAGTAAATGTTACTTATTTAACTTAAATCAATGTAGATAATTGAATTATATGTTTTAATTATTCCTTTTCTTTGTTATTAAATATTCAAAATGATATGCTTTTTTATTATTAATCATTTTATATTTATCGTTCTGGGAATAGTATGTCGTCAAATCAAGTGTTGAATTTATATCCAATCGATTACCCTTTTGAAACTCTAATATCTAGAGTGGATAAGAAAAAATTAATCCTAGACCCTGATTTTCAAAGAAAATATAAATGGGATAAGGATGGAAATGTACGTGCATCACGCTTCATTGAATCATGTTTAATGAGAATTCCATTACCGGCATGTTATTTTTCAGAAGATAGTAATAAGAATCATTTGGTAATTGATGGAGTTCAAAGGATAACGACAGTAAAAAACTTTCTGAATGATGAATTTAGTTTAGAGGGATTAACCGTATTTACCGAGTTAAATGGTAAGAAATTTAGTGAGTTAGAGGGATACCGTAGCGATTTAGAAAATTATACTATACGTTGTATTGTATTAAGGAATGATAATCCTAGTCACCTTGTTCAAGATATTTTTGCTCGTCTTAATGAGGGTTCTGTAATATTGTCACATCAAGAAATACGACATGCGTTATACGCAGGTAAGTTTAATGATTTAATTCATGAATTAGGTAGCGATTCTCGAATAGAAAACTTTGGTAGAGGGAAAAGAGGAAGTCAGGTTAAAGATTCACTTGAACCACAGCAACAAGTGCTTAGATTTTTCGCTTTCTATGAGAATAGTGAGCAATATGATGAAAGTTTGAAAGAATTCCTCGATTCTTATATGCATGAGCACCAACATGATTCTGAGAACAAAATTAGAAAGATGAAGAGGTTATTTAAAACATCTTTAGATAAGTGTTTTAGTGTATTCGATGAAGATACTTTTATTGATACAACTAAAAGTAGACCGAAAGAGAGTTTAGTTTATTTTGACCTTTTAATGAAAGATTTTTCAGATCGTGATTCTAAATTTCTAACTGATAATAAAATTAAAATTAAAAATGCCTTTAAAGATTATTGTGGTATGCCTGATATTAAGAAAACACTATCTGGAGGAACATTAAATAAAAGTAAGATTAATGTAAGGGATAGAGTATGGGCTGGACTTATGGATAATATTTAGATGGCTTGTACTGAACAATACCAAATAAACAACCAGTTATTAGACGATTTAATTGAACTTGCTAAAGAAACTAAAATAAAAAGTCTTGACGATGGTTGTGATGATTTTTTTACAGAAAATGTTAATTTCTTTTCAAAATCATACATGGTCTTAATGTGTGCATATCTCGAAGCGTATATAAAAAGCGTGTCTAAACATTATATATCAGAAATTTCATGTAAGATTAACGAATATAAAATTCCCAGTAATTTATTAAAATGGTCGATACAGAAAGAAAAGTTTAAAGTTGATAATGAGAAAGATTGTTTAAAACTAAATGTATCAATATCAGCCAATGATATAGATAAAAATGTTTCAGCAAACCCATATACTACAGCACCTTTTTTTATTCGTCTTGGAATTGATCTTAATAAAAATTCAAATTATTCGGATTTAAGTGATTTAGTAGAAACAATAGTAAATAAACGAAACAGTATTGTTCATCATAATGATAATGCTACAGATATCACTTTTGATGATGTGATCTTAAATGCTGCAAAATTGAAAGATTATATTAAGTTAGTGGATGAGGAAATAATTAAGGCAATGAATGATATAACTTGATCACTCCCTTTCACATTGGTCACAATTATTCACCTGTTAGTAAGTTGGTATTTTAGGTTGATTTTTAATAGCATTTAATGGATTCAACCTAACCGCATCTTCCAAATGAGTTGGTGCAAAGTGGCTATATTTCATAGTGTCGGTAATACTTGAATGTCCTAGTATTTGTTGAAGAACTAGGATATTACCGCCTTTTTGCATAAAGTGACTTGCAAAAGTATGGCGTAAAACATGGCTCATTTGCCCGTCTGGTAATTCAATTTCAGCTCTTACAATAGCTTTTCTAAATGCACCCCAAGAACTAGAAAATAAACTACCTTTGCCTTTTGGTATTTCATTATATAGTTCTTTTGATATTGGCACTGTACGAACTTTGTTACCTTTAGTTCTGACAAAGCGTAATCTGTGTGGGGTAACTTGCTCTGCTTTTAAACTTTCGGCTTCACCCCAACGACAACCAGTAGATAAACAGATTTTAGATACTAATAGTGCATCTGGATTTCGACTTTTACCTAGTTCTTCTAGTAAAACGGGGATTTCGTCTGGTGTTAAAAACCCCATATCAGGGCGAATATATTTTAATTGCCTTAAACCTTTTATTGGGTTCTCTGGCCATTGCTCCATACGTACCAACTCATTAAACATGGCATTTAAATAGGTATGCTCGTTATTAATGGTTTTAGCTTTTACTTTTTCTAATCTGGCTTTTCGGTAATCTGTGAAAATTGCACGATTAAAGTTTTTTGCTAAAGGGTCGCCACATGCTTCGGCTACAGCTTGTAATTTTTTACGTGAACTTTCGCCACCTGTTAAGCTTTGACCATGTAACTCGAACCACATATTGATTAGTTCTGATAATCGGGTTTTATCTTGTTTTGGATTCCAAGGCGTATTGTTATATTGCTCTAAGGTATAAGTTTCAAAACGAGCGGCTTCACTTTTGGTCGTAAAGGTTTTACGAATACGTTTACCAGTACGGCCATTCGGATACATTTCTAGTAAATACTTACCGTTAGTTTGTTTTTTAATACTCATATTTAAACCTCTCGGTAATATTTACTAGGTGTATATTTGATGATTTACATCCTTTGACCAGACCAAACAACACGACCAATTAACTCGTAATCGCCTGATTCAAAATCTTTTTTGTTGATCTCATAAGTATCGTAATCTTTATTATCTGATTTAACTTTTATGACACCATTAGGGATAACTTGAAGCCTTTTAACAATTAAACTGCCATCCATTCTAATGACATAAATACCATCACCAAAACCATCAATTTCACGACTTACCATCATAACGGCATTGTTGTTTAGTGTTGGTGTCATGCTGTCACCTCTAACTAACATTAAAAATGTTTGTTTAGGGTCTACATGTAATTCGTTACGTAAAAAACTGGCATCAAAACTTACTAATGAATTCATTTCTTCTGATAGAACTAAGTCACCAGAACCAGCTGCTGCCGAAACTTCATAGAAAGGAATTTCTAAATGATCAACTGGTAAAGTTGTTTTTTCCTCACCGTAAACCAAGAAATCTAATGAAACATTAAATTCTTTTGCTGCTTTTGCACAAGCATCATATGGAATGCCACCTCGTTTTTTTGTAGCTGCTGCCCAACTTTGATTGTGTCCCAAAAGTAAAGAAAGTTCTTTCATTTGAGAAACGCCATACAGCTCTGAAAGCCGCATGAGTACTCCGTTTACATCGTTCAATGGATAAACTCCAAAATAAAAAATGCAACAAATAGCTTAAAAGGCACTTGCAAATGCCTAATAATCAATTAGGATGCCTATAAGTCACTTGCGCATATCGACTCGTAATCACTAGCGCAAACCTTATGGGAGATTAACGCATGAAAAATCAAATATCCAGATTAACAGACAACTTTAGTTCGCCTGTCACTCCCTTTCTGTCGGTTGATAAGTTTGCAGAGCTAACAGGGCAAACTCCTAGATCTGTAAAGGAGCAGCTGATCAACGGTCAGTTACCTATTTATACTTTGCCAACCTCTGCAAGGGTAAAAGATAAAACTAACGCCAGAATTGGTCGGATGTTTGTTGATATGTATTCGTTACACGTTATTTCAATTCAACGAATACATGACAAACCTGAATTAACTCGAATTAAATAAATAAAAAAACACTTTTTTGACGCTTTTAACTATAGCAATCAAATTTCAAATAAGCATTTAAGGATTCTGAAATGATATTTACAAATACATTCAAAGAACACGAATCACTTAATCAGTTTTTAATAACTGCTGCTTTGCTATGTGTGTTTGTTGTTGGTGCGCTATGAATTTTTATCTTCAATATATGCAATCAATTGATGAGTACGCGTTGGGCTTTAACAAAGTTGAGCAGCCTTTAATGTTTAGATCTCGTGCTGAAGCTATGTGCTTTTGTATTGATTATGCAAATGGTGAAGATTTTAAAATCACAGACGTAGATGATAACAATTGGCAATCACTTTATGATTCGGGGGCATTTGATTATGAGCCTGAACTTTAAACCAC
>NZ_NQMR01000237.1 GCF_002276045.1 Pseudoalteromonas sp. NBT06-2
ACTGCTTTTTGAGAAGTTACGAATAAACCTGATGATTTAGCTCATCAAGAAATGATTGAATTGATCAAAGATATTGCTAAATTTAGTGACAATACTTATGGCGCTAGACGTATTAAAAAAGTGTTGAATACGTTGAGTTTTCCGGGTTAGTCGAAGCAAAACGGCTCAATTAATGAGAGAAGCGAATGTTTGGGTTCGCTATAAAAAGAAATATAAATCAACAACGAACAGTGATCATAACAAACCAATTTATCAAAATGAGCTTAAGCAATATTTTTCTGTAGCAGAGCCAGATAAGGCGTGGGTCGGTGACATCACCTACGTTTGGACATCAGAAGGTTAGCTGTATTTATGTGTCGTGATTAATTTATATTCACGTAAAGTCGTTGGCTGGAGCATGGGCTCTAGAATGAAAGCACAACTTGTTTGTGATGCGTTAACGATGGCTATTTGGCAGCGACAGCCCAAAGCAGGACTGATAGTACACTCTGATCAAGGCGTTCAATATGCTAGCCATCAATATCGTCGATTACTCAAATCAAATGGATTTATTGGTAGTATGAGTAAAAAAGGGGGCTGTTGGGATAATGCCGTTACTGAAAGCTTCTTTGGTAGTTTAAAACAAGAACGCGTTCACTGGCGAAACTATGAAACACGCTATGAAGCACAGCAGGATGTACTGAATTATATAAGCATGTGGTACAACAGTTACAGACTTCATTCTTATCTGGATTATCAAAGTCCAAATAATTTTGAACTCGCAGATAAAGAATTAAAAATGATTGCTTAACTAGGGTGACTGAATTTGGTTGACTAGGTCACTAGATAAACGTATGGAAAAAGAATCAAACTGAGCCAGCAACGGTTCGCTTGTGCAGTAGATGCTGAAAATTCATTAAAAACATGGTTAAAATCCCATCATGAGGTTGCTATAACTGACAGTGAAATAGTCAAGCATAACGTATTCAAACAAAGTGGTCGCCCCAAGCTAAATCAGCAACCAGACAGTTATGAATACCAAATAACAGGGCTGTTATATTGGTCGTTAAAAAATAGGGAGCAGAGATTGCAGGAAAAAGGTATGTTCATGTTAGCCACTAACGACTTAAATGACTCGTTAACGATGGAGAAAATGCTTAGCCTTTGCAAGTCACAGCAAAGCGTAGAAAAAGGTTTTAGATTTTTAAAAAGTCCAGACTTTTTAACCTCGTCACTTTATTTAAAAAAAGCCCGAAAGAATCGAAGCAAGTTAAAAGTAATTTAGAAAATTCATTTTTAAAATCA
>NZ_NQMR01000238.1 GCF_002276045.1 Pseudoalteromonas sp. NBT06-2
AGTTAAAAGTAATTTAGAAAATTCATTTTTAAAATCACTTCACACTATCATAAATACATGTTTAATAAGGCACTATTTATAAAAAAAGTATTTTTAATTAAATGTGTTATTGTTGATTTTTTAACAAAACGTCTTCGTTGAAACTGTTTATCTGTTGTAATCTTATCTGCCATTACTACTACTTCCTTAATGTAATTATATATTCTGCTACAGCATCTACCTCTAATGGTGTCAATTGAACTCCCCATGGCGGCATTTGCATAGAGCGTCCTAAAGGTTCTCCACCTTTCGTAATAATGAGCTTTAAATAATTAAGTGGCATGCGACTTTTTGTTAAATTAAATGGTGGAGGGCTCTTGATTATTTTAGACATTCTACCGTCACCAAAGCCTGATTTTCCATGACATAGTACACATCTAGACTGAAATATCTCGAGTCCTAAATTAACTGAAGTTTTAGTTAGGTGTAAAACGTTCCTTAGTCGTTTAATTTCTCCCTTAGGATCCTTTCTAAGTTGATAAACAAACATACTAACCGATTCTAACTCTGACCAAGTGAGTTCATTACCCATGGGCGGCATATATAAGTTGATATTATCCAACATGCCACCAAAGACAATAACATCATAGATTTGTTTTTTTGTTTTTGCTTTATTGATTTTAGCTAGGTTGGTATTAGGGTAGCTTTTTATTTTTAAAGGAATTCGCCCTTCTCCCATTCCTTGTTGTCCGTGACATAGCACACACCGAGCTGCAAATACTTTAGCGCCTATATCTAGAGTTGGCGTGGTATCATCTTTTTCCGCATGAGAACTAAATGCTACAGATGACAGTAAAATAAAAACGGTTACAACATTGATATATTTCATATTCTGCCTCTATTAGATTATTACTCTTCAACTTTGATGGTCATAATCATATTCGGATGGATAGCACATTCAACTCCGACTTCTCCAGTCTCTTCAAAAACAATTTCCTTAAAGTCACCTTGAGGAAAAGAGCCTAGATCAAAAAATTTTACATCTGACAGACTAAATACATTATGGAAAAATGGATCTAAGTTTTTAAATTTTACGATGTCGCCTTTTTTAATGGTTAGTACTTTTTTAGTAAAGTCTTTATTTTTTTGCCCTATTTCGTGAGTTTCAGCTACACACAGATAAGACAACATGATTGTGATAGAACATGCAATAGATAAAATTGTTTTCATTTTTATTTCCTTGCTACGATTAAAATTAATTTATTAATGGAAATATAGGTAATGTGAATGCTTCTGGCGGCGTTGTTAGCGCTTACAAAAATGTCACAATATTATCCATTTCTGATTGACTCAGTTTTAACTCTTTCAAATTAGGAGATAGATTACTTTTGACTATCTCCCCTTTGCTATAAAGTTCTATCACTTCCAGTAAGGTATTTAATGAACCGTCATGAAAGTAAGGTGCGCTGAGTGTTATATCTTTCAATGTAGGTGTTTTAAAAGTTCCTTTCATTAATATGAGTGGTCTTTAAGCATAGCGCCCCATATCTACACCCTTGCCCGAAAGTTAAGGTAAGTCTATGTTATTAAATTTATTATCCGTAAAGTTAGTTGCTGAATTACATACTTTACGATTACCTTTATCTGGATTTTAAAATAAATTAACCCTCTCAAATCTGTTGCTCTGTCATTGCATTTTCATCATTTGATATCATAGGTCTAGGTCCTATCACTTGATCTTCTAATGATTTTTTGCGGCCATCCCACATTTTTTGACTGTTAAAAGCTGTATTAGTTATGACTGGACTTGCTTGTCTTAAGGCTACGATTTTATGACTTTTTGCCTTAGGTAGATCATCAGACCAACTAAACAATGGACAGAGTAAGTAGCGTAATGCATATTTTCCCTCATCATTCAAACGGGGATCAAAAAATAATGTTTTACTTAGAATAATAGACGCTTCTGTTGATACGTTATTTTTAGGCATTGGAATGGACGGTAGAATCCAATTCTGTAGAGAAAAGTGCCTAGTTTTAAATACCATATTTTAAAATTCTACAGCTGTCACTAATGACATCGGGGTAGCTGCTAGCAATGAGAAGATTAATACTACTTTATATAAATTGTTCATATGCACCTTCTTTAAGTTTTAAATTTTGATACTAACTCAGTTAATTTTTCTGTTGTATGTTGTAAAATACCCGACTCTTCATCTAACTCTTTCATATCTCGATTTGTATTTTTATATGCGATATCTAAATCAGTTAAAAATTTAACCAATTGATCAATTGAACTACCTTGTTTGTTATATAAATCACCTGCTTGTAAAATGTGAGTATTCGCTTCTTTACAGGCAATAATAGCTGAATCCGTAATACTTATAACTTCTGAAAGTGATATTATATTTTCTTCTAAAACAGTAAAATTTGTATTAAAAGTATCTATCGTCTCTTTAACACTATCACTCATACTTGATGATAGAACGGATATTTCATCAACCGCTTTATTTGATCTTTGTGCCAATGTTCTTACTTCGTCGGCTACAACAGCAAAACCACGCCCTTGTTCACCAGCTCTAGCTGCTTCAATAGCTGCATTTAATGCCAATAAGTTTGTTTGTTCCGATATACTTCTTATTGTCTCAGTGATATGTAGGATTTTTTCCGCAGAATTAGACAAAACTTGCGTGTTGCTAACAATATCTTGATTATTTTTCTTAAATATTTCAAGTTTCTCTAATCCTTTCGAGACTAAAACTCCTGATGCTTCACTCCTATTTACCGAGTCACTCGCTAAACTCATACTTTGTGCCAAACTGTTATTCATCTGAGTAGCTATGTCATTAAGATACGATAAAGTATTATTTACATTTAAAATATCATCCGATATTTTCTTTGAATTATTGAGTGTTTTTGTTGAACTATTCTTGACTAAATCGGATGTTTTATAGATTCCTTCAACTTCTTCGCGAATACCAACAATAACGTTTTTAAGGTTTTCAATCGAACTTTGCAATACAGCTAAGGTATTGCCAATTTCATCTTTACCTAATTCACTTGGTAGCTCAAAAGTTAAATCTCCATCAGAGAAGTTATTCATTTCATGCGTTAATGTTGAAAGTTGAGATGATAACAATCGTCTTATAAACCAAATAATGAGTGTTGATAACCCTATAATAAAAGCAACAATAGCAAACAATAATATAGATAAATTTCTACTATCACTCATATTGCTCGAGACAATGAACGGAAGTTTTTTAGTTTCTTGAGTTAAGATGCTTTTTGCAAGTATTGCTATCTCATTCTGTTCTTTATCGCTACTATTCATTAACTCCATTGCCTGTTTATCTTGATTACGCCTTCCCGCTTTAATGATTTTCATCATAGTTACTTTTAATACACTCAGACTTTCAATTAATTTATCTACTTTGGGTTCATTGGGTAATTTATTTCTTAAATTAATTAGCGTTTCTTCTAATTGACTGGATGCCTTAATAGATGCAATAGCGTATTTACGTATATTAGCTTTATCAGTACTTGCAATAAGAGACAATGTGCTAAAGTTCATGTTATAAATGGCTTCAACAACATTATTTGCAACAATTTGGCGGCTGCTAATAACCTTTAACGTATCATTAATTGATGAACTTTGTTTGAGTAATGTTGTAATACTTGTAATAGAAATGAATATCATTGCCAAAATAGGTAATAGACAGATCAAAATTAATTTGTTTGACCATTTTAGATTCTTCAACAATTGAACTTTCCCTTCAATATAATTGATTAACCTTTAAAATATAGTTTAAAAATAAAACAATGTCACATACCCTGGCAAACTTGACAGAAGCTTACTAATTGAGCTCAATGTCCTATATTTAATGAATCTTCAATCATTTCTTTAGCATCACTGTTAACCATTTTTTCTAGTACCTTAGTATTGGCATCTATGTCGGCTTCAGCTTTTTTCTTAAGTAAATCAGCTAGGGACTCTGATTGCTCATCAGATAAATTTAAAGTGTGCGTTAATTCTGAAGTGACAGAACTCAACTGCATCACTAATGTTGATTTTAAAAAATCAGGCGTCATCATTTTCATAAAGCTAGGAGTTTGGTTTTTAGGTGTTTCTTTTTTTCTTCAGCAGGTGATTGATGTGCTATTTTTGATTTTTTACTTGATTCCGATAACTGTTCATTTAGCTGTGAAATTTGCAGTTTAAGTTTCTTTTTGTAACTTCTCAAAAAGCAG